>NZ_LYSQ01000016.1:0-125762 GCF_001728955.1 Aeromonas sp. DNP9
CCTCAGCATCAACCCAGAAGGTGAGTGAACCACGGTTAATCAAAGACTTGTTGTATGTAGGCCAGTTAGTGATGGGTTGAAGCGACGTGCCCATGATGCAGACTTGCAGAGGATGGTGGTGATCAGGTCACCAAGTCCTCAGTTAGTTCCATTCAAGCTGCATCGATTTGGGCAACAACGCCCTTGTCATTGAACGCCTCAGGTCATGGTGGCGACTGTACCACCTAAAATGGTGTCCGGGATGATTAGACCACTACATTAAAATACTTCATGACTACAGAGCCTCTTTTACTTGGGAATGGCTATGAGACAGCGAAGATATAGAACTACTCGGTTCAGCCGTCTAGCACCACTCAGTTCAACGGTAGCAAATTGGTATTTCATCTATGAATTTACACCCTTCTATCCAATATGGGTGCACCCATTCTTCATCGCTCACTACATATTCATCCTTAGAGTAAATAAAAGGTTGAATGCTTGGATCAGCATCAAATGAACTCGCAATTACGATGGATGAAAATATAGTCTTATATCTGTCGTAATAATCTATCCCGGGGGCGCGAACATGATAATCTTGGTTTGGGTCAGGCTCGGCATATTCAATTGTTATGCTTCCAACAATAGGTACAGGAAGAACGGCAATTCCATTAGGACGAAGAATTCTTTTTATTTCAGAGAGTGCTTTTACATCATCCTTAACGTGTTCTAATACATGTGAGGCAAAAACAAAGTCATACGTTTCATCGGCAAATGGCAAACACTGAAGATCCACTTGATGATCTACATTTTTCTTATAAAGATCCGCGGTCTGATAGCTTTCAAACATAACCGACATATGAATCCGTAGACATTCTTCTGGAGCAAAATGTAATGCAGTCATTTTTTTAGTATCACGTTCTGCAAAAACTTTATCTAGTATGGTAAATTGCAATCTGTGACGTTCTAAGCTTAGACATTGTGGACATTGCGCATGAGGCCGACCTCTAACAGTCATGAATCTCCCATTGAATCCACATAATGGGCATATAAAACAATAATTTGACACAGACTTCTCCAGTTTTTATTAAATCAAAATATTATTTTCGGTTCACCATCTAAAATTCATATTCGACTGTTTTGTTAAATTGATTCATTTAAAAGTTAATAACTGCAATTTGCTGGTTATAGTTAAACACTTCATCAGCCATACTATGGCTATGCCGGTCTGTCATCGTGACAACACAATCCAAATTGCCCCATTCTTCTTTACTGATATTTGCAATGGAGACAATCTGTCGTTGATAGGCAGAAATGCCACTCTTATTTCGGTCGATCAATAAAACATCTTCCATCCAACTCGCATAGTGTTCCATAAAAAAAGTGGTGTAATCATTAAATCCAATCAAACCAATCCGTTTCCAACTTTTGCGTTTGCAACCGATGAGTAAACGGAAACAGCGAAAATGCAGCAAACCTAATTGATAGACCCACGTTACAACCAAGCGCGGATAATATAACATTGCCAGTATTTCATACCGATTCAAAAATTGCTCGCTAGAATTGCGTTTTTTGGGTAAAAGAATATGAGCGGCATACCCAGCCTGTGCTCCTAGCGAAAAATACTCACGATACTCATGTAAAAAGGCCAACGAGTATGCGTAATCAAGAGAGCGGGACACCATGCCAGTCGTTGCGTCAGCGACATGACGCAGCGTCAACACCTGATCGATAAACAAGAAGCGATCCGTTTCTGCGCCAAGCCGCAATGCAAAATCCCAGTCCTGATGCCCTCGCAACTTGTCATTGAAACGTACCCTCTGCGCGAGTTCACGCTTGACGATGAGACAGCTCGATTGAATACCACCGACACGATTAGTACAGAACGAGTATTCAGCAACGCTCTCATCGGTGCGACGGGCCTCCCGAGGAAAGGGAGCACTACGCTCACCATGGCTCACGTTCTGATACGGATGATGAATCACCTGCCAATGTGGCTCACTCGCTAATATCTGGTCGATGCGCTCCAGTTTCTCCGGTAACCACTCATCATCCGAATCCAAAAAACATAGATACTCGCCTCGAGCAACCTCGATGCCACGATTACGCGCATAAGCGCCGTTTCGGTTAGGCTGGTAGCAGATCAGCGAAAAGCGAGAATCAGATAAAGTGGTCACTAAAGCTTGTATTCGCTCACCAAACTCGGTAGTTGAACCATCATCGATTATGATGACCTCAAAGTTTTCGAATGTTTGCCGAGAAAGTGAGTCCAGCGCCCGCTGTAACGGCTCATCCCGGTTATAGACCGGAATAATAATACTAAACCGCACAAATGCTGCGCTCATCCCGACCTCACACCTTTTCCGCGATAACGATCATGAAACAGCCATCGCTGCCAGGAACAATCTCTGGATTCTGGAGGCTTTGCTGCTTGCTGACTTGCTGGAGGCGGAAGCCACAGCGTGCCAGCATCGACTCCAACTCGGCATAGGTATAGTGCTTCACGTGATAGGGAAATTGTGCGGCACTAAAAGGCATGACACTCTCGTTCGGCGTCGACATCACCAGCTTGCCACCAGCCCGTAGCCATTCATGAAACTGACCCAGTAGGGCTTCATCAAATGTCACATGCTCAATGGTTTCAAAACAGACAACCGCGTCAAAGGAAGATGAATCCAGCTTCAGAGTTCTAGCATCGGCACACAGATGAGTAATCTTCGGTGAACTATAGTGTTTTCGCGCATAAGCCAGCGCTTCGGGTTCAATATCGACGGAGGTGACCTGACAATTAAGCTGGTTAGCCAACAGTTGGCTGCCGTAGCCGATCCCGCATGCCAAGTCGAGCACTCGTTGCGGCATAACAGCGCGTAGGCACTCTGCCGCGAACCGGTAACGATTCAGGTGGTCCTGGCGGATATTACGCAAATCCGGTGCCACTTGTCGCTCACCACGCACCATCGACTGCCGAGCCGAAGCCTGTAATAAGTGGGTATCATCAGTCACGATGTTGATATCAATCAACCCCTGGCGGGCGAGCAAAAAAGCCAGTCGTTTACTGTTATAACCAGACTTGTTGCAGCCCGAATAATGCGTCGAATAGCCCGGTAGCATGGGATTACCATCGTGCTGGGGGCCAAAGAGCCCGGCGAAGCTCTGACGAGCGACTGAGGTCACATCTCGTAAAGTCCCTTCATCCCACTCAGCCTGTAGCCATTGGCCCACGACGTAATCCAGATCGGGGACCGTAACCTGTAAGTGACCATTAACTACAAGTTTATCGACTAGACGTGTTAACAGTGTATCTGCTTCCATACTGGTCAAGAATTGCAAATCCAGTACTTGGATCAACTCAAACTCGCTATCCAACTGATGTGCAATTTCAGGGATCGGACAACTCACCTCGGACTGTCCCTCGACCCGCAGAGTGACCTGCCCACAGGTTGCACGGGTTACCACCAGCGTTCTCATTTTATACATCCTTTAACTGTCCGATATTGAATAAACATCGTTATATTTCAATTCCAAACTGCTGCATGTAAGGCCCGATTTTTCGTACTAAATCGCTCCCATCAACCCGGAACTGGTTTTGAACCATTTGCAACATCACCTCTTGCTCATCGGGGCACTCGCTTAACAATGAACGACCGTAAAAGTGCACAGGAATTCCAACCAGACGAGCCTCAAACAGAGTGCTGGAGTTGATACCGCAAATAAACTTGCTCGATAGCGCCAGCGTCATGAAATCACCACTAACAATTTCACGGCCATGAAAATCATATGTGTCTCCCAGAGGATCCAGCGGGTGGGGCTTAAAGAGCAGTCGTTCGTTTCCGTAATCGCGGATCACATCGTCAATAAACTGCTGCATCTTGCCTCCATAGTTGGAATAGAGACGCACGTTGGTGTCGGTAGCAATCTGTAAAGGCACAAGAATGGCATCACCAGGAACCCATAGACGTCCGCCCAGAAGCCGTTCCCTCACTCTCACCAACTCCTGCTCAGCGTCATCTTTCTGACATGGCATTAGCCCCATGCATCGCCCCAGGTTGACGCCTTGCCTATCTAGATAAACATGCTCCCTTTGCGGGAAAAAACCCAGTTCGGCATAGAGATATCGCTTCCCCATATCCTGAAGATACTGTTTTACGCTGTCATAGTAGGCCGGTGTACCATTCCAGATAATGGCGCCAAGTAGGCGTGAAGGGGGAATAGCCATAATCGCATGAGTATCATAAGAGCGGACAACTCTGCACAGAATCTGCCGCTGATGTAGCCAAGTCATAAGACTAGCCAACTGCTGAACATGGTGATCCAGCATACAGACAAGTAACAGCACCGGCCAAGTCTCTGTATCGGCCAACAAATCGGCCAAAGGATCGAGCAAGGGGGGCAGGATCTCTTCTGGCTCAAGAGCCACCAGCCGATGGCAGCCATGTTGCCGCAATTTGGCCATCACCTCCTGCTCATAGTCATAGGGAGAAGAACCAATGATGATGCTCAGATCATGCTGGCTCGCCTGCGTCATATCGATCACCGGGAGCCCGAACTTTTCCGAACAATCGCTCGTCATTGTATCGATCAGAGCTACAGGCAGTGGGCGCTGCATCTCTTGTAACCGTTGCAGGATCAGTTGACTGTAATTTCCCATACCAGCCAACAGGTACCCTGATGAAGGCAGCTCAGCAATAGATAATGAGCAGACCCCTTGCCGACCGACGATCTCAAATCTCATGGCAACCCCCAACCATAGCTATCTCTGATCCTAGGGGGATGTTTTTAACGACCATGTCCATCTTCCCTTCATTACGCAGACATCGGTGGAAGCCAGCAAATATCGAACTCTGCGTGATAGCGCTGATAAATATCTAGGCGGGCTCGGTTCTTTTGACACAGGTGATGCCAGCGCTCGGCCAACACACCATACTCATCTGGCAGTGCACTATGCTTGAGTACCGTGATATGGTTCAGCCAATTGGCCAAGCGATAGAGCTGCGAATCCGACAAGTTAGTCGGTTGATCCACCAGCCATTCATGAGCCTCCATATCTTGCTCAGTTGCTGAAACACCTAGCGAATCCAGATACTTGCTGACAATACGCCGGTAAAGCTCTCGTTGTCTGACTTTGCGCAATATGGACGATTGGGCGCCATGAATACGATACAGCACCAACACCTCACGCAAGTTGGCGAAACGAACTTCGGGCTTGCTGATAGCCATTCTGGTCCACAACTCGGTATCTTCAACATCCGTATATTCTGGGTCATATCGAAAACGCTTGTAAACATCAGCACGCACCAGAATCGCGTTGTGTCCAACTCCATTACTAAATAGCAGAATCGCATTTTTGATAAAGTTATCATAAGTCCGGTAATGCCATACCTCATCACGGGCACCGAACAGTTTCAGCCAACACCCCACTAGATCTATATGCGGGTTTTCGTGTAAAAACGCCATCTGTTTCTCTATCCGCTCTGGTAACGAGATATCGTCCCCATCCATCCTGGCTATAAATTCGCCCCGAGCTAGCAATAGCGCTTCGTTCAGACAATTGGCTATTCCCTGCTGCCGCCGATGATAATGAATGATTCGACTGTCCTTTGCTGCCATCCAGCCAATTACAGATCCAGTTTCATCAGTTGAGCCGTCATCAATTATTATTATCTCCAGATTCTTATAGGTCTGCTTCAATATGCTATCCAGCGCATCTTCGATATAATTAGCACAGTTATGAACAGACATAATGACCGAAACCAAGGGTTTACTGGTTTTTTTTTCAAAACTTGTGCCAAAAATATTTAATGCATTATTCACTGCATCATCCATATCGAAATAGCGGTATTCGGCAAGGCGGCCCAAAGCAATCAGTTGCGGGAACTGGGCCAATTCATCGCGGCAAGCCTGATAGTTCTGTTTGGCCTCATCGGTAAACAACGGGTAGTAAGGCTCTAACCCCTGCTCAGGCTTATAGTCACAAGGATATTCGTACACGATACTGGTGCCGGGATGCTGTTGCCCGCTGAAATGCTTGAATTCGGTTATCCGAGTGAAGGTTTCTTCATTCGGATAATTGACGGTGGTGACAGGTTGAAATTGCTCTTGCGCCAGATGGCGATGTTCAAAACGCAGCGAGCGGTATGGCAGGCAATTCCTTTCTGCCAGCATCAACTGATCCAGCATACCGGTATAGATCAGTGGACCGTCGAAAGGCACATAATCCAACATCACCAGCTTCTGCTGCCAATCCAATCTGACACGCTGCACCATGGGTGTAGACAGCCGCACGTCAATCAGCGGGTGTGCGAGCATGCGCTCAAACATGGCGGTATAACCTTCAGTCGGCACCGCCTGCCAGGGATCGGTGAAGTAGCGATCATCCCGACTCACCACCACGGGCACTCGCGCCGTCACCTCGGGGGAGATCTGGTCTGGCGCAACCCCCCACTGTTTGCTGGTGTAGTTGACAAAGACTTTCTGATAGATGAAGTCAGCCAATTCACCCAGCAGGGGATTCGCCTCTTTGCGTAGCTCTAGGATCGGGACTCTGGCTCCATCACCAAACCGGGTGCGCAGGGCCTCAATCATGGCGGCGGCTTTGTCGGCCTGGAAGCAACGTTCGATGCTGGTCAGGTTGAACGGGATCGGCACCAACTGCCCGTCGATGCGTGACAACACACGATGCTCATAAGGCAGCCACTCGGTAAACTGCGACAAGTAATCCCAGACCTCCTTGTTATCGGTATGGAAGAGGTGCGGTCCATAGCGATGGATCAACACCCCATGCTCATCATACTCGTCAAAGCAGTTGCCACCGATATGATCGCGCAGCTCCAACACAAGTACCTTCCAACCGAGCTGGCTGGCCATTCGCTCAGCCATGACGGCACCGGAAAGCCCGGCGCCAATAACGATCGCCTGATAACTCATGCCGCCTCTCCAAACAATTGTTGCATAACCCGTGCTGGATGGGCCCGCTGCATCCAAGCCAGTTGATGTCGCTCATCGAAGAACCAGCCTGGCGCCAGCTTCGCTACCTCAGTAACTGACTGTTCGATAAGCTGCGTGAAGCGGGCTACGTCATCCTGCCGCAGAAAGTAGAGTGCGGCAGAGTAATAGTGATGGGCACGCCCCTGAGCAATGGTCACGGGATCAGCACCGAATGCCGCCGCATTGTCACAGGCACGCAGCAAATCGCGCAGCGACTGTTCACGACGCTCAGCCGACTTGCGGGTTTGCCCGCCAAAACTCTGGGTATGGAAGCGATAGCGGCCCAATAATTCGGGGATAAAGTCCAGCGTCCCCGGATTCTGGGAGAGGTTCAAGATGTGCCAGGGATAATCGAGGATGATCTTGCACCCCTCATCGATGGCATTTTCCATCACTTCATAACGGCGAAACATTATGGAACTGGCATTGACGAACACCCCGAAGCGGATCAATGCCTCCCGTGTCATCACAGGTTCGAGATAGCGAGCATTGTAATAATCGCGGGTAAATAGCTTGATCCGTGCGCCAGTTTCATCATCAAACATCTCCGCCTCGTGGTAGCAAAGCGTGCAGTCAGTGTGCGAATCAAGATAATCGGCCTGGCTCTGCAGCTTGCCCGGCAGAGCAAGATCATCCCCGTCGACATAAGCGATGTATTCACCGCTAGCCTCTTTCAGCAAGCGTTTCTGGGTCTTGGCCAACCCCATATTTTGCGAATTCTGTAGTGCCTTGAGTTGAGGCCACTGCTGCGCCAGCCGCTGCATAATGGCCCAGGAGTCATCGCTCGAGCCGTCATCAATGGCGATCACCTCAAAATCGAGATTGGTTTGCTGTTCCAGCAGACTTAGCAGACAGGGCTCGATAAAGCGCCCGAGGTTATACACCGGCACCAGTACGCTGACTTTCATAGAGAATCCAGAATTAGAGTAAAAAAGAAGCGAATTGGAGAAAATGGACAAGGCTACCGCACGGTCTCTGTCAACCCTTCCTGCCCTTCATGGCAATCTTTACTGCAAGAGCCGTGCCAGACCAAGCTAATTCATTGATATAACTTGATTTATGTGACTTGGCATCCACTATTCAATGCGAGCGAGCTGACGGCTGCAGGCCACCAGCATGTCGATACCGTCCCAGAGCCATTCGAATGCCAGCGCTTGTCCCGGACTTGCCACCCTATCGATACGGCAGCAAGGCGACAGCTGTAAAGCACACTCAAGCCGCATTTTATCTGGCCCAACCCAGACACAGGTCTGCATATCCCAAGGCTGTAACAGCAACTCATCAAGGTTATCGGCAATAAACTCGGCGACTGTACCTCCTCCGATGTGTGCAAGTCGCAGAGAGGTGGTAGGAGTCAATAAAGCGACGCCAGTAAAGCTATCCAACTGGATTCCGTCATCATTAGCGGCATTTTGTTGACTATTGATAAATCGCTCCATCATCAGCGCAGGATCTTGGGCGAAGGGAGTGAAGATAGCTTCGAGCAAACTGCGCCGTACCGCTGCATCGGGCGTCCCCAGCCAACAGATGGTGGTAGGCGAGGCGCAAGCTTGCTGATTAAAGCGAGTAAAGTCCTGCTGCAAAGCAGCGACAGTTTGTAGCCACTTGGCAGCATCCAGGCTAGCCAACCATTGGCTGTCAAATACAGCCATGGAGCGGCGATCCGGAAACACCAACTCCTGGGCATGAGGAGAAAGTGGAATAGCCCGTACCCGACCGATGGTTTCATCCCCCCCCCAGATAATGCGAAGGCGGCACCGGGCAGACAACCAGGCGGTAACGTGCTCGTCATGGTCATAGCGGATGAAGCGGGTACGCGAGGCGATCTCTTGCCACTCAGGCAGAGAGAAGAGGTCGTTGAGGATGGCCAGCATGGCCTCTTGCACCGGGTCGATGCGCGATGACAGCCTTACTACCGATGGATTGCCCATCAGCAGCGCCATGATCCAGGAGTAGAAGGCAACGGTCGGCACGTTGGAGGGTACCAGATGAAAAACCATGCCCAGAGGTGCACGCCCTGCCATACGAATTTTCTGCTGCTCAAGCTGACGTGGGCGCAACCAAAAACCAAATGCAGCCAGATCCGGGTTCTCTCGCCCCTCCTGCTGCAAACGAGCAGAGAGCGCAGCCACAAAGTCACAAATGACGGGTGCAAAGCTTGGCAGCAAGCGAGTGACAAAACCTTGCCAGCCGCTGACGGGAGCGACGAAAGCGACCTCGGGCCCCGCTTGCCACATGGCATCTTCTGCATCTGACCGGATCACTGGAAAGTGTCGCTGCATCCCCTCACCTCGGCGCCTTGCTGACGCCCTGATACATGAAAATAACGGCCACGACGGCCGCAGGGGCAATCATCCTCCCCCAGCAGCACACCGAGATCTTCGCTGAGTAAGCTGTGGCCGGGATAACTTTGAGGAATGGCCGAGATCACCTGCAACAGACCGGGCTGACCGATACCAAGCGGCTGATGGGTCAGCGGATCGCGCACCAGCAGATCGGCAAAGAGAGGCGCATGAAGATGGCCCTGTTCGCACTCGACAAACACCGACCCCACCTGCTCCACCATGCCATAGAAGTTGTGGACCCGACTCAGCCCCAGCTGTTCATGGCAGCGCTGCTTGAAGGCAGGATTATCCACCGCGAGGTGCTGCAGCTTCTTCCAGCCACCGCTGTGAAAAAGCGTGCCCTGCGTCAGTTGCAATTGCAGACCGCGCTCACGCAGCGGTTCCAGCAAACATTGCCACACCATGAAGGTAAAGCCGAACAACAGGACCGGCTGGCCCGCATATTTGTCACAAAACGCCTCGATGACCGGCCAGTTGGGCCGCATCTGCTCATCGAGAGCATAGGTATGGTCACGGCCAAGGAAGGAGAGGCCCAGCGCACCGGCTCCCCGAGCAGAAAAGCCGCTGCGGTTTTGAATCAGGGCGGGTTGCTCCACCAGCAGCATGGGCAGCCGTTGCTTGCCGACAAACTCTTGCAGGATCTTCACCAGCACCTTGCTCTGCAACGCGGCTGTATCCCGATCCAGCACAATGCGTGACGGCGTTCCGGTAGTGCCAGAGGAGGTGAGCACCTTGAACACTTCTTCTTGCGGCACACTCTGCCATTGGTCCAATTTGAACAAGCGGGCGGCCAGATAGGGAAGCTCTTGATAAGTCGAAGCCTGCCCCCAACCAAATGCCGACAGAATATTGGCAAAAGCTGGGCATCCCTGCGCATGGCGCTGCGTCAATTCATTCAGGCGAGCAAGGAGCAGCCCACTTTTTTCCTGTTGGAGCAGCCCGAAAACCGACGCATCAAACAGCCTGTTCATAGCTGCTCCAGCTCTGTTAACAGGGCCGGATAATCAATCTTCATATTGCTGCGTCGTGGCAAATGATGTTGGTAAATACGAACGCTTGATGGTGGCACCATCAGCCAGCGGGCCAGCTCCAGCTGTAGTGCATCACTGGGACACGCATCTGCCTCGATGGCTACCAGCAGGCGATCATCGCGGCCGGTCGCGGCGCAGGAATAGCCCCTCCCCTGTAACCAGGCCTCCACTTCCGCCAAGCTCACCCGTTTGCCAAACAACTTAAGGAAACGGCTGAGCCGCCCGGTCAGATAGAAGCGGCCCGCCTCATCACAACGAGCCAGATCACCGGTAAACAGCGCATCCATATCACGCCCCCGAACCAAATCTTCAGTCTGCTCGGCATAACCAAACATCACATTGGGCCCTTCGTAGACCAATTCCCCTTCCCCATCGGGAAATCCGGGCTCATGACGCAGAGAGAGACGACCACCCGGTACGGCGCGGCCGATGGCATCCGGGGCAATCATCACTTCATCGTGCGCCAACCAGGCGATGCGCGGCGCCGCTTCGGTCTGACCATACATCACGAAAAAACGGCGTCCCAACGTGGAGGCCTGCTCGGCAAACCGTTTTGCCAGTGTCGGCTCAAGCCGTCCTCCAGCCTGGGTCAGTGTCATCAGGCTGGGATAGCTGGCCCAGTCAAAACGCAAGCGGTTTAGCATCTGAAAGGTAAACGGGACCCCCGCCACGCTGGTGACCTGATAGCGATTGACCTCATCCCAGAATTGGCGCTCAAGGGGGCTGGCAGTGCATGAAACCAGAGAGGCGCCAGCCAAAAGATGGCTGTTGAGCACCGACATACCGAAGGAGTAAAAAAGTGGCAACGAGGTGATGGCTCGCTCACCCCCGTTCAGCACCAGATATTCAGCGATGGCCGCGGCATTGGCATCCAGATTGGTTCGCGACAATCGCACCCATTTACAGGAGCCGGTACTGCCCGATGTCGGCAGCAGCATGGCCAGCTCAGGGTGAATTGAAGGCGCATCGCCAAGATGCGCAACTGCCCCATCCTCCAGTACCCGCAGACTGACACTAAAGCGCTGGCACTGCTCATGGTGCAACTGGGCATCCTGTGCAGGATCGGCCAGCATAATGGCGTGGCCATCACGCAGGGCCAGCAAGTAGTGCAGCAGATGCAGGGTGGACGTAACAAATGGCAGGTAGACCAAATGACGACCGACAGGATAGGTGGTGGCCAACTGCGCCACACGCCGAGCCAGCTCACCATAACTGAGCCACCCTTCTTGCGGGTCTCGCCAGGCGGGCTCGTCATTGCTTTCAACCAGATGTGTCAACAAATCAGGCTGGCTCAAATCACCATCCCTCCATCGACCCCAATCACCTGCCCGGTCACATAGCTCGACAAGTCGGATGCAAGAAACAGGGCCACCTTGGCCACTTCATCTGGCGTACCAATCCGCCCCATTGCGATGCTGGCCACCCGCTCGGCAAACTTATCTTGCGGGATGGCATGGGCCATATCGGTATTGATAAAACCGGGGGCAATCGCATTGACCCGGATCTGGCTGGCGGCCAGCTCCTTGGCCAGTGACTGGGTAAAACCGATCACCGCCGCCTTGCTGCCGGCATAGCAGCTGAGCCCCGCAGCTCCCACTTGCCCCATCAGGGAGGCGAGATTGATGATGCTGCCGCCACCGCAGCGCTGCATCAGGCGGGCGGCATACTGGCTGCAGTAGATTACGCTAAAGGTATTGTTGCTGAATGTCTTTTGCAGATGGGTCTGGTTCGCCATCCCCAATAACGCCTCTTCCAGCATGCCAGCATTGTTGATCAGCACGTCCAGCTGGCGAGTCTGAGCAAACAACTGCTGAAAGGCCTGCTTGACCGCCAACGGATCAGCCACATCAAAACAGAGGGGCTGGCAGGGCACGACAAACTCTGAACCAAGCTCGGTCGCCAGTTGGCTCATTGCCACCTCATCACGGCCTCCCAGCCACAGTTCAGCCCCCTGAGAGGCAAACAGGCGGGCGATGGCAAGCCCGATGCCACGCCCGGCACCGGTGATCAACACCCGCTTGCCCTGCAACAGTCCCTGCATCAGAAAGCGACCCCGTATTTGGCCAGGATCTCCCGCGCCTTGCCGACCGAACTCATGTCGATAATGTCATCGGTATCGAGCAGCACGCCGTAGTTATCCTCCAACTGGGCAATCAGCCCCATGTGGGCGACGGAATCCCACTGCGGGATGCTGTTGTAGGCCAGCCCATCGCTGACGCTGCCGATATCAATACCCAAAGCCTCGGCAAAAACCTGTTCCAATGCGATTGTCATCTGAAAAATCTCCGTAGCCGCTCACGGGCGGCATAGTAATTCGCCGGCAGCAGTTCCAATGCAAAAAATCCGTTATCTTGTCCTATCTGGCGGTAACCCAGTTGTTCATTCAAGCGCAGGGCCGAGCGATTGTTCTCCCGAACCAGGGTGCGGATACAACCGATATGCAACTCATCAAACCCCTGATCAAGCTGGGATAAGGCAGCAGCAATCGCCAACATGGGATGCCGCACGGTTGACTTACCCAGATAGAGCCCCGCATCGGCAATCGCCTGCCCCTGCAGCTTGCCCTGGCACTCACCTTTCAGATTGACGTAACCCGCTCGCACGCCCTTGCACCAGAGCACCCAGTGCTGCTGATCCCGCCGCTCACGGGTAGCGGTGAACCATTGGCGCTGTTGCTGCGGCGAAATACGCGTCTGAGATACCATCTGCATTCGCACCTCATCCTGATTGCGCCAACGTCGCAAGGCAGGAAGATCCCACGGCTCTATCGGGCGTAACTCAACGCCATAGCTCATCTTCAACGCCATCCCGTTTCCATGACCTGTCTCTCTTATCGACCACACAGCTGCCATTCCGTAGCAAAAATCGATAATACAAGCAGAAAAACCAGTATAATATCAAAAATAATCAAAGAGTTGTCATCGATTATCCTGGCGTTGGCAAGTCATTAATCCAGCAGAGAGAGCCCATCATGGCCATCGCCATTATCCCGGCCCGGGGTGGCAGCAAACGCATTCCACGCAAGAATATCCGCCCCTTCTGTGGCCAGCCCATGCTCGCCTATGCCATCCAGGCGGCGCAACAATCTGGCTGTTTCAGCAAGGTGGTGGTCTCCACCGATGATGAGGAGATTGCCAAGGTCGCTCGTCAACTGGGCGCGGATGTGCCATTTCTGCGGCCAGCCAACCTCGCCGATGATCACACAGGTACCACCCCTGTGGTGATCGACACCATCCAGCGACTCGACCAGCTCGGCATCCAGGCAGAGCACTACTGCTGTATCTATGCCACGGTGCCGCTGATCCAGGCGGCCGACCTGCGCGCCGCCCACGATCGCCTGCTCGCCAGCAAGGCCCCCTTCGTCTACACGGTGGCTGAATTCGGCTTCCCTATCCAGCGCGCCGTGCGCATGGATGAGCAGGACCGGGTCACCCCCTTCTGGCCGGAGCAGATGGCGAAACGCTCCCAGGATCTCGAGCCGGCCTATCAGGATGCAGGTCAGTTCTATTGGGGGACGCGGGCTGCCTGGTTGGGCGGGATCAGCCCCATCGGTGGAGAGGGGATCGGCCATATTCTGCCAAGACACAGAGTGGTCGATATCGATACGCCGGAAGATTGGCATCTGGCCGAACTGCTCTATCAAGTGCTGGCCCAAGATGGCGTTTAAGGTTGCCTTCCGGCTCGACGCCGGCGCCGAGATTGGGCTGGGTCATCTGATGCGCTGTCTGGCCATCGCCGATCGGCTGAAAACGGCTGGCGCCGAGTGCCACTTCCTCTGCCATCAGCTACCTATGCACCTGTTGCCACTGCTGCAATCCCACCAGCATCACCCCCTTTGCGCTCTGGACGATGCAGGCCCCTTGCCCACCTTGCGCCCAGCGTGGCTGGTGTGTGATCACTACCAGATTGATCGGCAGATCGAACAGACACTGGCAATCCACTGTGGTCAGTTGCTGGTGATCGACGATCTGGCCGATCGCCCTCATCATGGTCAGTTACTGCTGGATCAGGGGCCACTACGCAGCGCCGCCGATTACCAGTCACTCGCTCCTGCCGACTGTCGGCTGCTGCTGGGCACCGACTATGCTCTGTTGCGCCCTGCCTATCGCCAGCTTGCACGCCAAAAGGTCAGCCGGTGGCAACGTGGCCTCATCTGCTTTGGCGGTGCCGATCCGGCCGGAGCCTGTCTCACGACCCTCAACAGCCTGGTTCGACTGCCTTGGGCCCGCACCATCCAGTGGACCCTGGTGGCGGGCGGCGCCAATCCCTTCTGGCCCGAACTGGAACAGAGAGTGGCTGAACTGGCCGACCTTGATTTGGTGCTGCTGCGCCAGAGCGACCAGATGGCCGACCTGATGAGCCAACACGACTTCGCCATCGGCGCTGCGGGGGGCATGACCTGGGAGCGGGCCTGTCTCGGCCTGCCGACCCTGGCGGTCCCCATCGTCGACAATCAGCAGTTCAACGACGAAGTGATCGCCAGCTTCCAGTTGGCCGAGCGGCTGACCCTGAGCGAGCTGGCCGAGCCTGAGCGGCTGCTGCCAGCCCTGCACCGGCTTGAGCAACAGTCAGACGATTACCGCCGCCGCGGCCAGCAGCAGGTGGATGGGCTGGGGCTGGATCGCCTCACCGCCTGGCTGCTACCACAACCCGATTATCAGCTGTTACCTGATGGTCAACAGTGGCAACTACGCCATGATGGCCAACTGCTGCTCACCCTGATTCTGGACGGTCAACATCTGACATGGCAGGCCGCCCGGCCACTTCAACCAACTGAGTGGCAAGAGCTGGCACATCGCTTGCAAACAATTTTCTCCCAATTTCCCCTCTATCTTGCCGAGCCACCGCAGATAGCGCCCCCTGCCCCCTGGCAGCCGGCGCCGCAAGGCTGGCAACTTGGCATAGGAATCTGAACACAGATGCAGATCGATCATCGCCCCATCAACCAGGAACAGGCCCCCTATGTGATTGCCGAACTGTCGGCCAACCACAATGGCAATCTGGATCGCGCCCTGGCCATTATGACCGCCGCCAAAGCAGCGGGTGCCAGCGCCGTCAAGCTGCAAACCTACCGCCCGGATACCATCACCCTCAAAAGTGATCGACCGGAATTTCAGATCCACGGCGGTTTGTGGGATGGCCACAGCCTCTACGATCTTTATGAGTGGGCGCACACCCCGTGGGAGTGGCACCAGGCGCTGTTTGCCAAGGGGCGCGAGCTGGGGCTGACGGTCTTGAGCAGTCCGTTCGACTTCAGCGCGGTGGATCTGCTGGAATCCCTCGACTGCCCGGCCTACAAGATCGCCTCCTTCGAGCTGGTGGACCTTCCCCTCATTCGCTACGCCGCCCAGACCGGCAAGCCGCTCATAATGTCCACCGGCATGGCGAACGAGCCCGAGATCACCGCGGCAGTCGAGATGGCGCTCAAGCATGGCAACGGCCATCTGGCACTGTTGCACTGTGTCAGCGGTTACCCGGCCCCAGCCGCCGAATACAACCTGCGTACCATCCCTATGTTGCGCCAGCGCTTCGGGGTCGAGGTGGGGCTCTCTGATCACACTCTGGGATCGGCCACGGCCATCGCCGCCACTGCGCTCGGGGCAACCCTGATCGAGAAGCACTTCACCCTGGCCCGCGCCGACGGCGGGCCGGATTGCGCCTTCTCCATGGAGCCGGCCGAGCTCGCCGAGCTGATTGCCTCGGTCAATACCGCCCATGCAGCGCTCGGGGTGGCCGATTACCAGCTCACCGCCAGTGAACAGGGTAACCGTGCGTTTCGCCGCTCCCTCTATCTGGTCAGGGATATTGCAGCCGGAGATGTGCTCACCGCAGAGCACATCAAGTCGGTGCGCCCCGCCCTCGGCCTGCCCCCGGCCGATTACGATCGACTCATCGGCAAGCGGGTCAGCCGCGATCTGAGCGCCAATCAGCCTCTCAACTGGGAGTGGATTGCACAAGATGAATGAAGATCTGTTGCGCCACCATCTGGCGATAATCGAACAGCGTTGGCCACGGCTTGCAGCCCACCTCATGGTGGCACAGCTGGGCGATCTGCAGGTGGAGTTGTGTGAAGGCCTCAGCAGCACACTGCTGGTCAATGGCATCCAGCTTACCAGCCGCCATGACCGGGTGGCCGAGGCAGAACTGCAAGCGGCAACTCTTCCCGATGTACCCGTGCTGCATCTTTATGGCACCGGACTCGGCGATCTGCAGAAGGTGCTGCTGGCACGCCCTCGGTTAGAAACCCTCCATATCCATATCATGCACCACAATCTCTTCACTCTGGTGCTGGCCTTGCTCGAGCACGACGAGTGGCTGCAAGACCCCAGGGTAGAGCTGAGCCTCGCGGCCGATGAACAGGAGATTGTCCTCCCCTTCTTCGCCCTCCCCAGCGAACTGGAGCTGGCCGAAGATGCTGCCTGCCGTATTCGTGGTCGACTGGTGAGCGAAGTGATGGCGACTTACACCAGGCAACGCTTCGTCCCCGACTTGCCGCGCATTACCGGGCGACTGACCGAGAATCTGCCACTTGTGGGTGAAGATGGCGATGTTGCCACGCTTTTTGGCTCACACACGGATGCTACTGCACTGGTCATCGCCAGCGGTCCCAGCCTGCAACACCATCTCCCTCGCCTTGCTGGCTTGTTGCAGCAACATCCGGAGTGGAAGGTACTCTGTGTCGATACTGCGCTCACCCCTCTGCGACAATACGGTATCAGTGTGGATCTGGTCGTAACTATCGACGACGCTCTGACTCCGGATCGGCTGGCAAGCCAGGGGCTCACCTCGGTTCCTCTGGTATATGCCCCCATGGTGCCCCATGAGACGCTCGCAAGTTGGCAAGGGCCGCGTTTTACCGCCTACTCCATCAGCCCGGTGTATAAGCAGCTTCGTCACACTCATCCCAAAGGGTTACTCCATCAAGGAGGCAGCGTGATCCATCCCACCGTCGATCTCGCCGTCAAGATGGGTTGTCGAGAGATCATTCTGCTCGGCTGTGACTTCGCCTTCCCCGGTGGTCAGACCCATACCGGCTGGGATGATGGTGCTTTGGGTCCTGTTGCCAGCCAGGCCCTCAGCTGGGTACTGGATGGTCATGGTCAGCGCGTCAGCACCAACCCCAATTTCACCACCTATCAGATCGAGCTTGAGCGCTATATGGCAAGCCACCCGGAGGTCAAATTCTGGAACAGCAGCCGCGACGGCGCCGCCCTGCTCGGTTGTGACTATCATCCGGAGCTGATGCAATGATCATCACAGAGCAGTGCATTGCACTGGCACACAATTTTCGCCTTGGCCTTCATGTTGAAAGTGCGCTGCAGCTTCCCGGTCTGGTAGAGCAGGCCTTGCATGCTCTACCTCCTGAGCACCAAGGCGATGCCGTGACCATAGTGAGTGCCCTGCTGGCTTGCCAGGAGCGCCATGACTGGCTGGGATTGGCCGACTGGCTTGAAGGAGAGCTGGCTGCGCTCCTGACGGTCGCCTCAGAAACAAGCCCCTCCTGACATCCGGATCGGAGATAGCAGCCAATCCATTGGTACGCTACTCAGACATTTCATGGTAGCAACCACACCGACATTTAAACGGAATTTTTTGATATTTCAGAACATTTAACGGATTTAATCGCATGAGCGAAATCACCAAACAAAAACACCTATCCATCTGGACGTCTATCTTGACCAAGCGAGGTTGACTCACTACTGTGGGCCCCCCGATGCGGCAGGATGCCCGCGCTGTTTTCCCCCTATTCCGATCCGATAAAGGCACAAAGCAGTTCACGACAGGAGGTCATTGTTCAATTTCAGAGGAACACATGATCCAGACCCAACCCAGTGCCAGGGCCTTGCTGCCACTTCTGGTTTTTCTCGCACTCTTTATCGGTACCGGTACCTGGCTGACCCTGCAGGGGGTCGAGTTCGCTTTCTATCAGCTGCCCGCTCCGGTTGCTGCCCTGCCTGCGGTGATGCTGGCCCTGTTGCTTGGCAAAGAGAGCTTCAACAGCAATCTGGAGACCTTCTTCAAGGGGGTCGGCCACAGCAATATCATGGCGATGTGCCTTATCTATCTGCTGGCAGGCGCCTTTGCCAGCGTGGCCAAGGCCACTGGCGGCGTTGACGCCACCGTGGCGCTGGGTCTCTCCCTCATTCCCGGCTGGGCGCTGTTGCCCGGACTGTTCCTCATCTCTGCCTTTATTGCTACCGCCATGGGCACCTCCATGGGCACCATAGGTGCCGTGGCGCCGGTCGCGCTGGGCGTGGCGCAGGCTGCCGGTATCGATCCTGTGCTGATGGCAGGCACCATTCTCTCCGGCGCCATGTTTGGCGATAACCTCTCCATCATCTCCGACACCACCATAGCAGCAACCCGCAGTCAGGGGTGCGAGATGAAGGACAAGTTCCGCGAGAACTTCAAGATTGCGGCCCCTGCCGCCATCGCGGTGATCCTGCTCTATCTGACCCTGGGCTCAGTGGGTGAATCCCCTGCCAGCGGCAGCGCCATCGAGCTGTTCAAGGTGATGCCTTATCTGCTGATCCTGGGGCTGGCGCTCGCCGGAGTGAATGTGTTTGTGGTGCTGGGGATCGGCATTCTGGCCGCCGGAGTGGTGGGCATGATCAACGGCTACGCCATCGGTCAGTTCAGCAAGGATATCTATCAGGGCTTTACCGGCATGCAGGAGATCTTCCTGCTCTCCATGCTCATCGGCGGCCTCGGTGCCCTGATGGAGCGTCAGGGTGGACTGGCATGGATCAGCGAGCGCATCAGCGCCCTGATTGCCCGTTTCACTCGCGAGCACAATGGTGAACAGAACGAGAAAGCGGCCGAGCTCGGCATCGCCGGGGTAGTGAGCCTCACCAACCTCTGCACCGCCAACAACACGGTGGCCATTATCGTTGCGAGCAAGGTGGCCCGGGATCTGGCCGAACACCACGGTGTCACCCCGCGCCGAGCCGCTTCCATGCTCGATATTTTCTCCTGCGTGGTACAGGGTCTGATCCCCTGGGGCGCGCAGGCGCTGCTGCTGGGATCCATCTTCGCCCTCTCGCCGCTAGCCGTGGTGAGCATGAGTTTCTACCCGATGGCGCTCGCGGTAGCGGCACTCATTGCAGTGTTTGTGAAGCACCAGATGCGCGGCAAGGCTGAGAAGTAGCTGACCAGACGCTGGCGCGCCGACATGCCATCAACAGGGGTCACACCCTGGCCCTTGTTGACTCACTATCGGAGCCGCCAGCATTTATCCCACCGTTCCGGGCATCAGCCGTCCGGGACGGGGTTTCCCTGCCCCCCTTAACGTCAAGAGTGAATGTGCTAAGGTAGAGCGCGTTCAAGCCATTGATGCGCAGCTATACCAGAGGTTCCCTATGCATGAGTCCCAACCCGAACGTCAATCCCTGCGCCAACTGGTTCGTCAACGCCGCAAAAATCTGAGTCCGGCCGAGCAGCAAGCGGCGGCCCAACAGCTGCTGGCCCAGTTCAAGCAACACCCCGAGATCCTCGCCGCCAAACGCATTGCCCTCTATCTGGCCAATGATGGGGAGATCAACCCCTTGCCCACCATCCATTGGCTATGGGCCCAGCACAAAGAGGTCTACCTGCCGGTGCTCCACCCCTTTACCCCGGGTCACCTGCTCTTTTTGCGCTATACCGCCACCAGTCCCATGGTGCGCAACCGCTACGGCATCGAAGAACCGGAGCTGGATATCCTGCAGGTGGTGCCCCACAGCACGCTCGATCTTATCTGCACCCCGCTGGTCGCCTTCGATGCTCAAGGTAATCGCCTTGGCATGGGGGGCGGCTACTACGATCGCACTCTCGCCATCTGGCATGAGCACAAACTGGGCCCCAAGCCACTCGGCATTGCCCACGACTGCCAGCAGGTAGATGCCATCCCGCAAGAGGAGTGGGATGTGCCGCTGCCCCAAATCATCACCCCGAGCCACTGCTGGCGCTTTGAATAGGCTGTTTTTGGCAGGCAGCCCCTGCTTTGTGCGCGCAAACGCAGAATAAACAGGCAAACGATTTACAAAGTCCCTCTTTTTGCCCCGGAACGTGAGCAACAAGGTCGCGACGGGGTACCGGGTTGGATATAATGCGCCCGCTTTTTTCTTAAGGAACGATCATGACTCAAGATGAAATGAAGAAGGCGGCCGGTTGGGCTGCGCTCAAGTATGTGGTTCCCGGCACCATCGTCGGGGTGGGCACCGGCTCTACCGTCAACCACTTTATCGACGCGCTGGCGACCATGAAGGACGAGATCAAGGGGGCGGTTTCCAGCTCCGTGGCCTCTACCGAGCGCCTCAAGGGCTTCGGCATCACCGTATATGATCTCAACGAGATCGACGCCCTCTCCGTCTATGTGGATGGCGCCGACGAGATCAACGCAACCCGCGACATGATCAAGGGCGGTGGCGCAGCCCTGACCCGCGAGAAGATCGTTGCCGCCGTCGCTGACAAGTTCATCTGCATCATCGACAACACCAAGACCGTCGACGTGCTGGGCCAGTTCCCGCTGCCGGTGGAAGTGATCCCGATGGCCCGCGAATACGTGGCCCGCGAAATTCGCAAACTGGGTGGTAACCCGGTGTGGCGTGAAGGCGTGGTCACCGACAACGGCAACCACATTCTGGATGTGAAAGGCATGGCCATTACCGACGCCAAGGCGCTGGAAGTACGACTGAACGCCATTGTTGGCGTGGTCACCAACGGCCTGTTCGCCGCGCGCGGCGCCGATGTGGTCCTGATCGGTACGCCGGACGGCGTGATTACCCAGTAATCCCGACACCGGCAGCACAGTGCAGCGGCATCCTCCCTCGCACGCCAGCGCCACTCTGCAACCTCTGACGCAGCAGCGGCGTTGATTGAGCCCCTGGATGGGATATGACCCAAACATTGCACTGTGAATAAATGACGGCGCCTGATGGCGCCGTTTTTATTTATCCCTCAACAAGTTGCATACGGATGTTTACAACATTCGTTGATAACTTCAAAGAATTTGACTTTCGTCACAAATATTCCCTCTCCCAAACGTTTTTGCTACTTTACGGTTTTCTTCGCACACCAAATCTGCACTTACGTTTGCACATACAGAGGGATCGTCATGACTGCCAAGTTTTCGTTGGACAAGGATAAAATCAAGGTTCTGCTGCTGGAGGGGGTTCATCCCAACACCGTAGAAACCTTTCGTGCCGCAGGTTACACCAGTGTGGAGTATCTCAAGACCTCGCTCTCCGAAGAGGAGCTGATCGAGCAGATCCGCGACGTCCATTTCATCGGGCTGCGCTCCCGCACCCAGATCACCGAGAAAGTCCTCGACGCCGCCAACAAGCTGGTCGCCATCGGCTGCTTCTGCATCGGTACCAACCAGGTCGAGCTGGAAGCGGCCCAGATCCGCGGTATTCCGGTCTTCAACGCCCCCTTCTCCAACACCCGCTCGGTCGCCGAGCTGGTTCTGGGCGAGATCCTGCTGCTGCTGCGCGGCATCCCCGAGAAGAACGCCAAGTGCCATCGCGGCGTGTGGGAAAAACTGGCCAACCGCTCGGTGGAAGCGCGCGGCAAGAAGCTCGGCATCATCGGCTACGGCCACATCGGTACCCAGCTTGGCATCATCGCCGAAAGCATCGGCATGAAGGTTTATTACTACGATATCGAGAACAAGCTCTCGCTGGGTAACGCCATTCAGGTGCCGAGCATGGTCGAGCTGCTCAATATGTCTGACGTCATCAGCCTGCACGTACCGGAGACCGCCTCCACCAAGAACATGATCGGTGCCGAGCAGCTGCGGATGATGAAACCGGGCGCCATCTTCATCAACGCCGCCCGCGGTACCGTGGTGGATATCGATGCGCTGGCTGACGTTATCAAGAGCGGCCATATTGCCGGCGCCGCTATCGACGTCTTCCCGGTCGAGCCCAAGTCCAATGACGAGGAGTTCCAAAGCCCGCTGCGTGGGCTGGAGAACGTCATCCTGACCCCGCACATCGGTGGCACCACCCATGAGGCGCAGGAGAACATCGGGCTGGAAGTGGCCAACAAGCTGGTCAAATACTCCGACAACGGCTCCACCCTCTCTGCAGTCAACTTCCCGGAAGTGTCGCTGCCGGGCCACAAGGGCTCCAGCCGCCTGCTGCACATTCACCGCAACCAGCCGGGCGTGATGAACCAGATCAACCAGATCTTCGCCGAAGAGGGGATCAACATCGCCGGTCAATACCTGCAAACCAGCAGCCATATCGGTTACGTGGTGATCGACGTGGAGACCGAGCACAGCGAGAAGGCGCTCGCCAAGCTCAAGGAGATCAACGGCACCATCCGCGCCCGCATCCTCCACTGATAGCCCCTTATCTGCGCAGCAAAAAGCCCGTCGTGATGACGGGCTTTTGTATGAAGCAGAACCCAAAGGCAGCGTAGTTGCTTACCACCATCCCAACAGGTTGCGGCCCACCAGCGCGCCCCATACCAAGGCATTGAGGGCCAGCGCGATAAAGACGGCGGCGGAGCCCAAATCCTTGGCGCGACCGGAGAGCTCATGATGCTCGGAGCCAACCCTGTCTACCACAGCTTCAATGGCGGAGTTGAGGATCTCGACGATCACCACCAGCCAGCTGATGACGATAAGCAGCAGGATCTGGTTGAGAGAATCCCCCAGCCAGAAGGCCAGCGGCATCAGCAACAGGATCAGCATCAGCTCCTGCCGAAACGCCGCCTCGTTGATCCAGGCTGACCTGAGTCCTTTCATGCTGTAACCGGCTGCATTGATGATGCGGGTGACCCCGGTTGCCCCTGGCTTTGCCACGCTATCTACCTCATTTGGAATCGATTTTGGCTTCACATCCTATCAGAGCCCCCCAAGGTTTCAATCAGGGGACTTTTGCTTTATTTTATCTCTTTGCTTTTTCGCCCCTTGCGGCTGACACCACCCACTCGAGACTTGAGTTGTATGTCCATTCACACAGATGAATTGCGCACCCGTCGCCTGGAGTCACTGATCACTCCGAGCGAGCTTGCACACGCGTTTCCGATCACCGATACCATTGCCCAGAATCTGCTGGATGCCCGTCGCGAAGTGGAAGCCATTCTGGCCGGAGACGATCAGCGCCTGCTGGTCATTGTCGGCCCCTGCTCTATTCATGATCCCGCTGCTGCTCGCGAGTATGCCCAGCGCCTCAACGCCCTGCGCGAGCAGTATAAAGAGAGCCTCTGCATCGTGATGCGCACCTATTTCGAGAAGCCGCGCACCATCGTCGGCTGGAAAGGGCTCATCAACGATCCGCGACTCGATGGCAGTTTCGACGTCAACGAAGGGCTGAAACTGGCGCGCAAACTGCTGGTCGACATCAACGAGATCGGCATGCCCACCGCCACCGAATTCCTCGATATGGTGACCGGCCAGTATATTGCCGACCTGATCACCTGGGGCGCCATCGGCGCGCGTACCACCGAATCCCAGGTACACCGCGAGATGGCTTCGGCCCTCTCCTGCCCGGTTGGCTTCAAGAACGGCACCGACGGCAATACCCGCATCGCCATCGATGCGGTGCGCGCCGCCCGTCACAGCCACATCTTCTATTCGCCGGACAAAGACGGCAAGATGACCATCTACCGCACCGCCGGTAACCCCTTTGGTCATGTGATCCTGCGTGGCGGCCACCGCCCCAACTACGACACCGCCAGTGTCGATGAAGCGTGTGAAGCGTTGGCCGATGTGGGCCTGCCGGAGCGTCTGGTGGTCGATTTCAGCCACGGCAACAGCATGAAGGATCACCGCCGTCAGCTGCTGGTGGCGCAAGATATCTGCGATCAGCTGCGCCGCGGCCGTACCGGCATCGCCGGCATCATGGCAGAAAGCTTCCTGGTGGAAGGGCGTCAGGATGTGGAGAACGGCTGCGCCGCCACCTTTGGCCAGAGCATCACCGATGCCTGCCTGTCATGGAGCGACACCGAAACCCTGCTGGCGATGCTGGCAGAGGCCGCGCAGGTACGCCTGAGCAAACAGGCTTGAACTGCGAATAAAACCAAAGGGGCCGGTATTTTTGATACCGGCCCCTTCTTCTTGCTGTCGGCCGATTACGCTTCGCTAATCGGCCCTACATGCGCCCTCTTTCCTGTACACCCGACTTACAAACTGGGCATAAACCACACGCGCCCTGCCGCTTCGATGCGGTCGGTGCGGATCTGGAATACCTGTGCCAGCAGCGCCTCATCCACCAGCTCGACACCCCCTTCGCGCACCACCGAGCCCTGTTGCAGGCAGAGAATGCGGTCGGCCCAGTCAATGGCCAGATTGATATCGTGGATGGCGAGCACCACCAGCAAGCCCTGCCCGGCCAAGGTTTTCAGCAACCGCAACAGCGCCAGCTGGTGATGCAGGTCGAGCCCCGCCAGCGGCTCGTCCAGCAGCAGCACCTTGCCGGTCGGATTGAGGCTCGGCCACACCTGCAGCAGGGTGCGGGCAATCAGCACTCGCTGCTGTTCACCGCCCGACAACCGGCTGAAGTCACGAGCCAGCAAGGCTTCCAGCTCCAGTGCCTCGCACAATGCATTTATCGCCTCGTTCTGTCTGGCAGGTGCAACCATCTCATCGAGCCCCAGGCTCAACACCTGAAACACCGGAATATGAAACAGCTGGGGCTGACGTTGGGGCAGCATGGCGCGCCGTTTGGCAAGCTCGGGCCAACTCATGTCAGTAAGCACTTCCCCCCCCAGCAGCACTGTGCCATCGGCAGGTAAAATCCCCGCCAGCGCCCCGAGCAGGGTCGACTTGCCACTGCCATTGGGGCCGAGCAGCGCCACCAGCTGGCCACCATGCCAGCGGATATCTAGGGGAGAGAGCCGTCCGGCAATGGCGAGTGCGCTCGCCTCCAGCAGCAGCGGCGCAGCAGCACGAGAAGAAACCGGCATGGGATCAGCGGGTGACATCGGCATCTTGCCTCAACAACGGGTAAATAAGGAGACTGCGCGCCCCGACCAAATCATGCAGATATTCATGCAGCACCATCGGCAGCTTGCCTCAATAGCAGGTAGATAAAGAGCGGCGCCCCCACCGAGGCGGTGATGACGCCGATAGGCAACTCCCCCGCGCTCAGGGTGGATCGAGCAACCAGATCGGCCGCCAGCAGCAGGGCCCCGCCGCCAAGCGCCGAGGCAGGCAGCAGAAAGCGCTGATCGCTGCCACCGCAGAGCCGCAGCAGATGGGGCACCACCAGCCCGACAAAACCGATGACACCACACAACGACACCGCCACACCGGTCAGCAGACAGACCGCCAGCACCAGCCGCACCCGCATCTTGTCGACATCCATCCCCATCAGGCGGGCCTGGGTCTCCCCCAACAACAACTGTTGCAGCGCCTTGCCCTGCCAACAGAGCCAGCCCAGGGTGAGCGGCAGCACCAGCCACCACCAGGCAAACTGCTGGCTGCCGTAAGAGAGGCTGCCCATCATCCAGAACATGAATTCACGCAAGGAGCCGTCGTCGGCAAAGTACATCAACCAGGTCATGGCGGCATTGGTAAGAATACCGATGGCGACGCCAAACAACAGCAAGCGGGCATGGCCGAGACGCGCCCGACGAGCCAGCCGAATGAGCAGCATGGTCACCAGCAGGGCGCCACCGAAGGCCGCCAGCGACAGCCCCCAGCCGGGCAGATAGAGGCCGAGGGACTTGGCCACCGCCATCGCCACCATGGCGGCAAGGCCTGCTCCACTCGAGACACCAAGCAGCCCGGGCTCCGCCACCGGATTGTGCAGCATCACCTGCAATACGGCGCCACCACAGGCAAGGGCTGCGCCAGCCAAGAGGGCCAGCAAGGCGCGGGGCAGACGCAGCTCCAGCAGGATGCGCTGTTCGAGATCGCCAAGGGGCTGCCAGGGCAGCAGCACATACTCGCCCCAGACGAGGGAGAAGAGAAACAGCAGCAAGGTCAGCAGCGTCAGGCCACAGAGCCAGCGCCGCTGCCAGCGCTGCTGGCGGGCGATAAGGGAGAGGTACAAGGATAATCCCCGACAATAACTAGGCTTTCCCCGGCCCTGTCACAGCGCCGGGGGAAAGCAGGAAAAGGGCATGATAACAGTGGCTTGCCACCCAAGGTCAAGGCTGGTAACGCTTGGCCATCACGCTTATCTCGCCGCTGGCCACCAGATTTTGCAGCGCCACCAGCAAAGGCTGGCGCAGCGACTGGTGAGGTGAGTGCTTGCTCATCCCCAGATAGAGGGTCACCGGCGTGGCGGGGCGGTAGTCCGCCTTGCCTATCCGGCTTGCATTTCCCTGACTCAGGGCATAGTCCACCTGGCAGTCGGTGCCAATCATCAGCGGCAGGTGACCGCGCTGCACCATGCGCAGCAGCTGATCTTCGGTGGGTACTCCGTGCTTGTCGAGGCGGCTGTCACTGTTGAAGGGCTCAAAGTAGGCGGAGTTGAGCACATAGCCCACCTTCACCCCCTGCAGATCGCGGTATTGGTGGATCCGGGCCACATTGACCGGCTGACCATAAAACGCGGGCCAGCACTGATAGTAGGCAGGCTGCAGATAGTCGATGAACTGCGCCCGCTCGGCGGTATAGGCGAGGCCAATCATCAGATCGACCTGGCCGGTCTGCATCTGCTTGAGCGCCCTGCCCCACGGCATCCGCCGTACCTGCAACTCAATGCCGCTCGCCTGTTGCAACCGGCGCAGGATGTCCATGTCGAGCCCCTGCAACCGGCCATCCGCTTGCAGGATGCGAAATGGCGGCCACAGATCAGTGGCCACCGTCAGCGTCGGGGCCGCACGCACCGGCATGGCAAATAACAGTAACAACACAATCCCGCATAACTTGCCCATCCCGTCGCATACCTCGCACGGCTTATCCTGTTGGTTAAAAATACCCTCCCGCACCACGTATGAAAACCCGTGGTTCAGGGATAAAATGCGCCGGATTTTCAAGGAGAACCCTATGAACCCGATTTTCGCCAGTATCGGTCTGCTGCTCTGCAGCAACGTCTTTATGACCTTCGCCTGGTACGCTCACCTCAAGAGCATGAACCATAAACCCTGGATCATTGCCGCCCTGGTGAGCTGGGGTATCGCCCTGTTCGAATACCTGCTGCAAGTGCCTGCCAACCGCATCGGCCATACGGTGATGAGCGTGGGCCAACTTAAAATCCTGCAAGAAGTGATCACACTCACCGTATTCGTCCCCTTCTCTATCTTCTATCTCAAGGAAGATCTGAAATGGGACTATCTCTGGGCAGGGCTCTGCATTCTCGGTGCGGTCTTTTTTGTCTTTCGCGAGAAACTGACCGGCGCCTGAGGCTGTACACTCAATATCATCCAGCTCATGGCATCTCATTGATCGACGAGGCAAAAAAATGGAATTGCGAGACATGTTACAGATCCTGGCCAAGCAGGATGGCTCAGACCTCTATCTGTCGACCGGCGCGCCCCCCTGCGCCAAATTTAACGGCGGCCTGCGCCCCCTCAACGAAACGCCGCTGGAGCCGGGGGAAGTGGCGCGGATCGCCGCCGAGATCATGGATGGCGAGCAGAAGCAGCAGTTCGAGAAGGATCTGGAGATGAACCTCGCCATCTCCCTGCCCCAGATCGGCCGCTTTCGGGTCAACATCTTCAAGCAGCGCAACGAAGTCTCTCTGGTGGCCCGCAACATCAAGACCGAAATCCCCCGCTTCGAAGATCTGATACTGCCCCCCGTGCTGCTCGACACCATCATGGAGAAGCGCGGCCTGGTGCTGTTTGTCGGCGGTACCGGCTCGGGTAAATCCACTTCGCTGGCGGCGCTTATCGACCACCGCAACCGCAACAGCGGCGGCCACATCATTACCATCGAGGATCCGGTGGAGTTCGTTCATCGCCACCGCAAGAGCATCATCAACCAGCGGGAGGTTGGCGTGGATACCCGCAGCTTCCACGCAGCCCTGAAAAACACCCTGCGTCAGGCGCCGGACGTCATTCTTATCGGCGAAATTCGCGATCGCGAGACCATGGAGCATGCGCTGGCCTTCTCCGAAACCGGCCACCTTGCCATCTCCACCCTGCACGCCAACAACGCCAACCAGGCGCTGGATCGCATCATCAACTTCTTCCCCGAGGAACGCCGTCCGCAACTGCTCAACGATCTGGGCAACAACCTCAAGGCTTTTGTCTCCCAGCGACTGGTGAAAACCACCGATGGCGGTCGCCGGGCCGCAGTGGAGATTATGCTCGGCACCCACACCATCCGCGACATGATCAAGCGCGGCGAATTTGGCGGCCTCAAGGAGGTGATGGAGAAATCCAAGGCCCTTGGCATGGTCACCTTCGACAGTGCCCTGTTCGATCTGGTGGTGGAAGGGGTGATTGAGGAAGAAGAGGCGGTGAAAAACGCCGACTCGGCCAACAACCTGCGCCTCAAGATCAAGCTGTGGAAGGAGAAGGGGCAGATCGCCAGCAGCTGCGATGCCACCGGCTGGAGCCTAGAACCCACCAAGGACGAGAAGGGCGATTTTTTCTAACCAGTTCCTCGAGAACCCTGGGCCCGCCCGGGGTTCTCTTTATCCAGCACGGCTGACCCGAATTATCCGCTCAGCCCACGCAGGTCACTGCCAGTCAGCACCAACGGCGCACGCGCTGGCAATACGCCACATATTCGTCGCCGAAACGGGCGCGCAGCAGCCGCTCCTCCGGCATGATCTGAAAGCGGGTCAACCAGGCCACCAGCACAATTGGCCCAACCCAGACCCAACTTCCACCGAGATAACAGCCCCAAGCGGCCAGCCAGCAGAGCAGCCCCAGATACATGGGATTGCGACTGACACGATAGACGCCACAGGTCACCAGACGACTGGTGTGCTGAGGTTTGGTGGGGCTGACCGTGGTCTGGTGGTGACGAAACCGTTGCAGGGCACCAAAGCCCATGATGGCCCCCGTAACGACCAGTACAGCCATCAGCGCCATTGCCCAGATGCCAGGCTGGCTCTCCCCTCTTAGCCACCACATGGCCCCGGCACAGAGCAGGAAGATCAGCGGTGGTGGCAAACGTAACTCAAGATTGACCATTTTCTTCCCCTGACGAGTGTCGGCCGAACCCGTGTTGCGGTAGACTCCCAACCAGTCAGCGCCTGTTGAGAGTGACAAAGATCATAATAATAACAACAAGTTGTGGTTAAACCACCACCAATGTGGCCGACCCCGTCCAAACTATCCAACGCGAACAACAAAAAGGAATCACCATGCACAAGAAAACTCTGCTGGCTACCCTGATCTTCGGCCTGCTCGCGGGCCAAGCCGTTGCAGCTCCCTATCTACCCCTTGCGACGGATCATCGCAACGGCCAGGAGCAAACCGCCAGCAACGCCTGGTTGGAAGTGGATCTGGGCGCCTTTGAACACAATATCCAGACCCTCAAGGATCGTCTCGGTGACAAGGGCCCGCAGATCTGCGCCATCATGAAGGCCGACGCTTATGGTCATGGCATCGACCTGCTGGTCCCCTCCGTGGTCAAGGCCAATATCCCCTGCATCGGCATCGCCAGCAACGAAGAGGCGCGCGTCGCCCGCGAGAAGGGCTTTACCGGCCGTCTGATGCGGGTGCGTGCTGCCACCCCGGATGAAGTAGAGCAGGCCCTGCCCTACAAGATGGAGGAGCTGATCGGCAGTCTGGTCAGTGCCCAGGGTATCGCCGATATCGCCCAGCGCCACCACACCACCATTCCGGTGCATATCGCCCTCAACTCCGCCGGCATGAGTCGCAACGGCATCGACCTGCGTCTGGCCGATGCCAAACAGGATACGCTGGCCATGCTCAAGCTAAAGGGGATCACCCCGGTCGGCATCATGACCCACTTCCCGGTGGAGGAGAAAGAGGACGTCAAGATGGGGCTGGCCCAGTTCAAACTGGACTCCCAGTGGCTGCTGGAAGCGGGCAAGCTGGATCGCAGCAAGATCACCATCCACGCCGCCAACTCCTTCGCCACCCTGGCCGTGCCGGACGCCTACTTCGACATGGTGCGCCCGGGTGGCCTGCTCTACGGTGACTCCATCCCCTCCCACACCGAGTACAAGCGGGTGATGGCATTCAAGACCCAGGTCGCCTCGGTCAACCACTATGCCGCGGGTAACACCGTCGGTTATGACCGCACCTTTACCCTCAAGCGTGACTCCTGGCTCGCCAACCTGCCGCTGGGCTACTCCGATGGTTATCGCCGCTCCCTGAGCAACAAGGCCTATGTGCTGATCCAGGGTCAGAAGGTGCCGGTGGTAGGCAAGACCTCCATGAACACCATCATGGTGGATGTGACTGATCTGAAAGGGGTGAAACCCGGCGACGAGGTGGTGCTGTTTGGCCGTCAGGGTGAAGCCGAAGTGAAACAGGCGGATCTGGAGGAGTACAATGGAGCCCTGCTGGCGGACATGTACACCATCTGGGGCTACACCAACCCCAAGAAGATCAAACGCTGATCACGCGATATGAAAAAGGGCTCCCGCGGGAGCCCTTGTTGTTATTGCTTCATTGTCTGCCGCGCTCAAGCGGCCTTTTTACGGGTCACAAACAGACTCAGCCCCATGGATGCCAGCAGTATCAACGCGACTACGCCCAGTGCTATGCCGGTCGGGATCTTGAAGATATCCAGCAGCAGCATCTTGACCCCGATAAACATCAGGATCAGCGCCAGACCGTATTTGAGCAGGGCGAAGCGATCAGCCACACCGGCCAGCAGGAAGTACATGGCACGCAGACCCATGATGGCGAAGATGTTGGAGGTCAGCACGATGAAGGGATCCGTGGTCACCGCGAAGATGGCCGGGATACTGTCCACCGCGAAGATAAGATCGCTCACCTCCACCAGCACCAGGATCAACAGCAGTGGGGTGGCATAGCGCACACCGTCACGCCAGACGAAGAACTTCTCCCCTTCCAGGGTCTCGGTCACCTTGAAGCGACGGCGCATCCAGCCCAGCAACGGGTTGTTGGCGAGGTCAGGCTCCTTGTCGGCCGCCCACAGCATCTTGGCACCGGTCAGCAGCAAGAAAGCGCCGAACAGATAGAGGATCCAGTGGAACTGCTCGATGAGCCAGCTGCCCGCGAACACCATGCCGGCCCGCATCACGATGGCACCCAGTACCCCGTAGAGCAGCACCCGGCGCTGCAACTCGGCCGGAATGGCAAAGTAACCGAACAGCATCAGCCAGACGAATACGTTGTCCACTGCCAGCGCTTTCTCGATGAGGTAGCCGGTGAGGAACTCCAGTCCCTTCTGGTTGGCGATTTCACGGCCCGCGCTGTGATCCAGCCAGAGCCAGATGGCCAGGTTGAAGAGCAGGGCCACGCTGACCCAGATAAGGGACCAGACACCCGCCTCTTTGAGAGACACCTTGTGTGACTTGCCGCCACCGACAAAGCGTATGTCTATCCATAACAGGACCAGCACTATGCTGAAGAAACCGGTCCACATCCACCATTCACCCATTTTCACTTCTCCCAAAAACGACAAAACCCACGACCGAGAGGCGTGGGTTTGCGTTTGGAGCAGATACACCTTGCCTCTCGGCAAGGTCTCACTTACAGCTGATTTTCGTCAACTGCCCGGCTGCCGGGTGCACTGCAGGATATGGGTGCACCGTAATGACGACAAACCGGCGAGAAGTTACTCCCCTTGTTGCGCGGATAGTAGCAGCGGTAAAAGATAACGCCAAGAGGCATCTTCACTGCCGTCAAAAATAAATCGGGGCCCCATCAAGGAGCCCCGCAAACAGGTTCAACACATCCCCATCAGAGCGGGTCGACCTTGAGGCAGGAGACCGCGTGATCGAAGTTCCCCTCCAGCACGGGGCGGGTCTTGGCACACTCGGGGCCAGCCACCGGGCAGCGGGTGCGGAACACGCAGCCTGACGGCGGGTTCATCGGCGATGGCAAGTCCCCTTCCAGGATCTGGATCACCTTGTTGCGCTCCAGCTCAGGGTCCGGGATCGGCACAGCAGACATCAGCGCCTTGGTGTAGGGGTGCAGCGGATTGGCAAAGATCTCCTTGCGGGTCCCCAGCTCGACGGCGTTGCCCAGATACATCACCAGCACCCGATCGGAGATATGCTTGACCACCGACAGGTCGTGGGCGATGAAGATAAGCGACAGCCCCATCTCCTTTTGCAGGGATTTGAGCAGGTTGACCACCTGCGCCTGGATAGAGACGTCGAGCGCCGACACCGGCTCATCGCAGATGATCATCTTGGGCTCGAGGATCAGCGCCCGGGCGATACCGATACGCTGGCACTGGCCGCCAGAAAACTCGTGCGGGTAGCGGTTGACCAGGTTGGGCAACAACCCCACCTTGCTCATCATGGCGCGTACCTTCTCCTTCACCTCTTCCCGTGGCAGGTTGGGATAGAAGGTGATGAGCGGCTCGGCAATGATGTCGCCAATGGTCATACGCGGGTTCAGGGAGGCCAGCGGGTCCTGGAAGATCATCTGGATCTCTTTGCGCTTCTCGCGCAGAGCATTCTGATCGAGCTTGGTGAGATCGTCACCCAGCCACACCACCTTGCCATCGGTGGCCGGTACCAGACCGATGATGGCGCGGGCAAAGGTCGATTTGCCGCAGCCGGACTCCCCCACCACACCGAGGGTTTCACCCTCATAGAGACGCAAGGTCACCCCATCGACCGCCTTGAGGTCAGACGGCTTGGCCCAGGGCCACGCCTTGCCACTCTTGATACTGAAGTGGACCTTGAGGTCAGACACTTCCAACAGCAATTTTTTGTCGGCACCCATTTAGTTGGCCCCCTTGTTCATGGCATCCGAAACCCAGTGACAAGCACGCTCCCGACCATCGTTGAACGGAGTCAGGATCGGTGACTGCTGGCTGCAAATCTCGCTGACCCGGTGGCAACGCTCCTGGAAGGGGCAGCCGGTGGGCAGACGCAGCAGGTTGGGCGGATTGCCCGGGATGGTGGGCAGCACTTCCCCTTCGGTATCGAGACGAGGAATGGCGCGCAGCAGGCCTTCGGTGTAGGGGTGGCTTGGGCGATAGAAGATATCGTCGACCTTGCCGTACTCCATGGTACGACCGGCATACATCACCAGCACCTTGTTGCAGATACCGGCGACCACGCCAAGGTCATGGGTGATCATGATGATGGCGGTGTTGAACTCGCGCTTGAGCTCGTTCATCAGAGTCATGATCTGGGCCTGTACGGTCACGTCAAGTGCGGTAGTCGGTTCGTCGGCGATCAGCAGTTGCGGCCGGCAGAGCAGTGCCATGGCGATCATCACCCGCTGACGCATGCCGCCGGAGAACTCGTGGGGATACATGCCCATCCGCTTGCGTGCTTCGGGAATTTTGACCGCATCGAGCATCCGTACCGACTCTTCGAACGCTTCCGCCTTGCTCACCCCTTTGTGCAGCATCAGCACTTCCATCAGCTGATCCTGCACCTTCATGTAGGGGTTGAGCGAGGTCATGGGGTCCTGGAAGATCATGGCGATCTTCTCGGAGCGGATCTTGTTGAGCTTGGACTCCGGCAGGTTGAGGATCTCCTCACCCTGAAACTTGGCGGAACCGGTAATAATGCCGTTTTTGGCCAGCAGCCCCATGATGGCAAAGGCCGTCTGGGATTTGCCGGAGCCGGACTCGCCGACGATCCCCAGGGTTTCACCCGCAGAGAGAGAAAAATTGAGGTCGTTGACCGCCACCACATTGCCGTCCGGGGTCTTGAACTCGACCCGCAGATCTTTCACATCCAGTAACTTCATATAAAAAACTCCTTATCGATCTTTCGTGATGCTTTCCTGTCGACCCGATGCTCGATTAACGATCTTTCGGATCGAGGGCGTCACGCAGACCATCCCCGAGGAAGTTGAAGCAAAACAGGGTCACCACCATAAAGCTGGCGGGGAACAGGAGTTGCCAGATGGCCACTTCCATCGACTTGGAGCCTTCATCCAGCAGGGCACCCCAGCTGGTCATCGGTTCCTGAACCCCAAGGCCCAGGAAACTCAGGAAGGATTCAAACATGATCATGCCCGGCACCAGCAAGGTGGCGTAGACGGCCACGATACCGAGTACGTTCGGTACGATGTGACGGGTGATGATCTTCCACTTGGAGACGCCACAGACGTGGGCCGCCTCGATAAACTCCTTGCTCTTGAGGCTGAGAGTCTGGCCGCGCACGATACGCGCCATGTCGAGCCAGCTCACCGCCCCGATAGCGATAAAGATGAGTGCCAGATTGCGGCCAAAGAAGGTGACCAGCATGATGACAAAGAACATGAAGGGGAAGGCGTTGAGGATCTCCAGTACCCGCATCATCAGGCTGTCGACCCGCCCGCCGATAAAGCCGGAGGCTGCGCCATACAGGGTGCCGATGATGACCGCCACCATGGCGCCCATGATGCCGACCATCAGGGAAATCCGGCCACCCAGCAGAGTGCGCACGAACAGATCGCGCCCCAGGCTGTCGGTACCGAAGTAGTGACCCGCTTCCATATCGGGCGGCGACTGCATGGCGCCCCAGTCCGGATCGTCAAAGGTGTATTGGGACAGATGGGGGCCAAAGATGACCGCCAGACCGATGATGGTCAGAATGATCAGGCTGGTCAGTGCCGCCTTGTTGCGCAGGAAACGGCGACGGGCATCCTTCCACAGGGAGCGCCCCTCCACCACTTCCACTTTTTGCGCGAACGCCTCGACGGCATCGCGTTTTTCAGTTGAAACAACCATGATGAACTCCCGAATTAGTAACGGATCTTGGGATCGATAAAGGCGTAGAGAATATCGACCACAGCGTTAAAGGTGATGGTAAGGGCGCCGACCAGAATGGTCAGACCGAGCACCATGGAGTAATCACGGTTAAGGGCACCGTTGACGAACAGCTGACCGATCCCCGGCAGGCCGAAGATGGTCTCGATCACCACCGAACCTGTGATGATGCCGACAAAGGCCGGGCCCAGATATGAGACCACCGGCAGCATTGCCGGACGCAGCGCGTGTTTCAGGATGATGTGGCGCAGCGGCAAGCCCTTGGCACGAGCGGTCCGGATGAAGTTGGAGTTCATGGTCTCGATCATGCTGCCCCGCATGATCCGCGAGATGGCGGAGATGTAGTACATCATCATGCCGAACACCGGCAGCACCATAAACTGGATGCCACCACCCTGCCAGCCACCGGCAGGGAACCAACCCAGATGAATACTGAAAAAGAGCACCAGCAAGGGCGCCAGCACAAAGCCCGGGATCACCACCCCGGCCATGGCCGACGACATCAGCAGATAGTCGATAATGGTGTTCTGTTTCAGGGCCGCTATGGTGCCGAAGGTGACCCCCAGCAATACGGCGAAGAAGAAGGCCGTGGTCCCGATCTTGGCGGAAACAGGCAGCGCCTGACTCACCAGATCATTGACGGTGAAATCCTTGTATTTGAAAGAGGGGCCCAAATCACCCTGCACCAGGTTGCCCAGGTAAGTGAGATATTGCATGCCAATGGGTTTGTCGAGACCATATTTGGCTTCGATGTTAGCCATCACTTCAGGGGGGAGTGAACGTTCGCTGGTAAAGGGGTTACCCGGGGCGAAACGCATCATGAAGAAAGAGACAGTGATCAAGACCAGCAGAGTCGGGATCGCTTCCAATAGCCGTTTAAAAATGAATTTCAACATAGACATTTCCTGTCCTGTACTGCTTCCAAATGGTCGCGGTTGTAATAAAGGCCCGCCGTCCGGCGGGCCCTGCTTGTTATGCGACTTGTTGCTTTAAATCAATGAGCAATGATGTACATATCTTTGCTGTAGAGGTTATCCAGCGGGTTGGCCGGGTAGCCGCCTACATAGGGTTTGACCATACGAGCAGTCACGTACTGGTAGATGGGGGCGATCGGCATGTCTTTGGCCAGGATCTCTTCAGCCTGGACGTAGAGCTTGTTACGGGCAGCCACATCGACCTGATCACGGGATGAATCCATCAGCTTGTCGAACTCCGGATTGGAGTACTTGCCGTCGTTGTTACCGTGGGTGGTCTGCATCAGATCCAGCATGGAGGAGGCTTCGTTGTAGTCGGCGATCCAGCCGGCACGACCTACGTCAAACTGACCCTGTTTCTTGGTTTCCAGGTAAGTTTTCCACTCCTGGTTGACCAGGCTCACCTGCACGCCCAGCTTCTTCCACATGGAGGCCACGGCCACAGCCACTTTCTTGTGGTTGTCATCGGTGTTGTAAAGCAGCTCGAACTTGAGCGGCTTGCTGGCATCGAAACCGGCTTCTTGCAGCAGCGCCTTGGCCTTGGCATCACGCTCGGCCTGGGTCATCTTCGACCACTCGGGGGCGACCGGCTTGAAGCCATCGACGAAGTCCGGCACCAGGGTGTAACCGGGCGTCTGACCCTGACCCATCACCTTGTCGGCGATCACGTCGCGATCGATGGCATAGGAGAGCGCAGTACGGACACGCACATCGTCAAACGGCTTCTTCTTGACGTTGTACTGGTAGTAGTAAGTACCAACATAACCGGTCACTTTCAGCTCGTCCGGCTTCTCTTTCTTCATCTGCTTGAAGCGCTCGATGGGCATCTGATAGGTGATGTCCACTTCGCCCGCCAGATAGCGGCTCAGATCGGCGTTGGTAGACTGGATGGGCAGATAGACCACCTTGTTGATGACGGTCTTGCCATCGTTCCAGTAGTGCTTGTTGCGCTCCACTTCGACGCGCTCGTTCACCACCCAGTTCTTCAGGGTATAGGCACCGTTGGATACCATATTCTCCGGCTGGGTCCACTTGTCACCGAACTTCTCGATCACCTTCTTCGGTACCGGATAGGTGGTAGTGTGGGAGAGCATGCTGACGAAGTAAGGGATGGCTTTCTCGAGCTGCACTTCGAAGGTGTAGTCGTCGGTCGCCTTCACGCCCAGCGTATCAGCCGGCTTTTTACCTGCGATGATCTCGGAGGCATTGGCAATGGTCGGGATCTCCAGATACCAGGAGTAAGGAGAGGCGGTTTTCGGATCAACGGCACGCTGGAAAGCAAAAACGAAATCGTGGGCAGTGACCGGGTCACCGTTGGACCACTTGGCATCTTTGCGCAGGTGGAAGACGTAGTGCTTGTTATCCTTGGTTTCCCAGGATTCGGCCACCGCCGGGAGAACTTCCCCTTTCGGGCCGGAAGCAACGAGACCCTCGAACAGGTCGCGCAGGATATTGGATTCGACCGTTCCTTCGGTCTTGTGCGGGTCAAGGGTCGCAGGCTCCGAGCCGTTGCCTTTTACCAGTTGCTGGACTTCAGCCAGCTTGGTTCCCGCCGGGACATCGGCAGCCTGAGCCACATTGACGCCACCAAACAGTGCAGCCACCAGCAATGTGTTAATCATTGTTTTTTTATGAGTCATTTCCCTACTCCAACAAGAACATTCCATGCATTTTTTAAAGTGACGGGGTTAAAACCCGCTCCCAGCATAATTCCCTGCCAATTCCGATAATGCAACAGATATTGTCAGGGTAATCGTCATTTTCTGGTCAAAAAATCAGCCGCCATGCCCTTTTTCAGTATTAAAACACCAGCAAAGCGCTCACTTTTCACACAAACGACCGATTCTAGAAAAGACCGGGCAAAAAGCAACCAATAAAAAGCCGGTCACGAGGACCGGCTTTCATAAAGCGGAGCTGGCTCACATCAGGCTGGGGAAAACCCCCTTGATGCCGGCCACCATGATCTCGATCCCCAGCGACATCATGATAAGACCCATGATACGGGTCACCACGTTGATGCCGGTGTTGCCCATGATCTTGAACAGCAGCGGCGCGGCGCGGAAGATGAGCCAGGAGCAGAAAGAGAAGACCACGACAACAACTGACATGCCGAGCAGTTGCTGCCAGTGGCTCTGGCTGGCATAGACAATCACCGAGGAGATGGCACCTGGGCCCGCCATCAGCGGCAACGCCAGCGGTACCACGGCGATAGACTCGCGCACCGCCAGTTCACCCTTCTCCTGTTTGTTGTGCTTCACCTCGCCCAGCTTGCCCTGCAGCATCGACCAGGCAATCAGGGTAATCAGCGACCCACCGGCGATCCGGAACGACGCCAGCGAGATACCGAAACCGTCGAGGATCAGCTGCCCCATATACATGGAGACCAGCAGGATCACCATCACCGCGATATTGGCGGTGGTATTGGTTTTCATCCGCTCGGCCTGGGTATGGTGGCTGGTCAGACTGACAAACACCGGCAACAAACCAAGCGGGTTGATAATTGCGAACAAACCGACAAAAAACTTCAGATACAACGAGACGTCAATTGCTGCCATAGGCGCCTTCCAATAGAGTTTCGGGCCCAGCGGGCCAGTCCATTAATTTCGTGCGTAAATTTACATCATAGCCAGAGCGGGCACCAATCAAATAATCTCACCATTTCGAGGGTTTTTTAGTTAGTTCATCTAATGCATCCGCGCTAACTGGCATAAATCGATGCCAAAAGCCCTTTCTACCGCCCGACACGCGTTAGAAAAGTGAGCGCAAGCCTGCTTAATCATGACCAGAGAGTCCGATGATGACTGACCGAATGACCAAGCGACTCGAGAGGATCCAGGCTTTGCCTTCCCACTATTTCAGGCCAGACATCACTTCATTGACTCGGCAAGAGAGCAACAATGCAAAAACCGGGAAAGCGGGCAGAAATAGCCTCCTTGGGGAATAAAGCGGATTAGTCATGGATTAAAACAACAATCATTTTTGCAACAAACGCTGGAATAAAGTGCGTTTGTCGGTGATTTTGAAACCGATTCACTCATATTTGCTAACCTATACCGCCAAAATAGCTCTGTAATACTATGGCCGAGTGCAATTAACCACTTGATAAATGTGGTTTATTACTCTGCATTAACAAGTCTCTCACCTTTCCCTTTGATGCACATTCCGATAACATCAATCAAACAAGGATTGTGAAATAAAATTTCTTTTGTTCTTTTGTTACACATGATCCAGATCAAGTTTTTCTGAGTCAGCCCCGCTCTATAATCGACTCAGAAAGCGATTTAGTAAGGCATGTGAAAAAGCTGTTGCAACGATACCGTCTTGACAGGGCGACTATAATTGCCGGGCATTGCCAACGTCTTACTAAACAGTTTTCAAATAATCAGGAGATAAACATGGCAGTAACCAATTTGGCTGAACTGGATGCACTGGTCGCCCGCGTTAAGGAAGCCCAGCGTGAATTCGCCAGCTTCTCTCAAGAGCAGGTAGACAAGATCTTCCGTGCCGCCGCCCTGGCCGCCAACAACGCCCGTATCCCCCTGGCCCAGATGGCCGTGGAAGAATCCGGTATGGGTATCATCGAAGACAAGGTTATCAAGAACCACTTCGCCTCCGAATACATCTACAACAAGTACAAAGACGAGAAGACCTGCGGCATTCTGAGCGAAGATGATCAGATGGGTACCATCACCATCGCCGAGCCGGTAGGTATCATCTGTGGTATCGTTCCGACCACCAACCCGACCTCCACTGCGATCTTCAAATCCATGATCGCGCTCAAGACCCGCAACGCCATCATCTTCTCCCCGCACCCCCGTGCCAAGAACTCCACCAATACCGCTGCCAAGCTGGTACTGGATGCAGCTGTTGCCGCTGGTGCGCCGAAAGACATCATCGGCTGGATCGACCAACCGTCTGTTGAGCTCTCCAACGCCCTGATGAAGCACGAAGACATCAACCTGATCCTGGCCACCGGTGGCCCGGGCATGGTGAAAGCAGCCTACTCCTCCGGTAAGCCTGCTATCGGCGTGGGTGCCGGTAACGTACCTATCGTTATCGACGAAACTGCCGACGTGAAGCGTGCCGTTGCCTCCATCCTGATGTCCAAGACTTTCGATAACGGCGTGGTCTGTGCTTCCGAGCAGGCAGTCATCGTTGTTGATGCCATCTACGACCAGGTTAAAGAGCGCTTTGCATCCCACAAGGGCCACGTGCTCTCCAAAGAAGATGCTGACAAGGTGCGTAAAGTCATCCTGATCAACGGTGCCCTGAACGCCAACATCGTTGGCCAGCCAGCCACCAAGATTGCCGAGATGGCAGGCGTGACTGTACCGGCTGATACCAAGATCCTGATCGGTGAAGGCGTCAAGCTGTGTGCAGAAGACGAGTTTGCTCACGAGAAATTGTCACCGCTGCTCGGTATGTTCCGTGCAAGCAGCTTCGAAAACGCCGTAGATATGGCCTGTGACATGGTCAACATCGGTGGTATCGGCCACACATCAGGTCTGTACACCGACCAGGACCGCAACGCTGACCGCATCAAGTACTTCGGCGACAAGATGAAGACCGCGCGTATCCTGATCAACACTCCGTCTACCCAAGGCGGTATCGGTGACCTGTACAACTTCGCAATGGCACCGTCCCTGACCCTGGGTTGCGGCTCCTGGAGCGGTAACTCCATCTCCGAAAACGTGGGTCCGAAGCACCTGATCAACAAGAAGACAGTCGCAAAACGGGCAGAAAACATGCTGTGGCACAAACTTCCGAAATCCATCTACTTCCGTCGTGGTTCCCTGCCGATCGCTCTGAGCGACCTGGAAGGTAAAAAGCGTGCCATGGTCGTAACTGACCGCTTCCTGTTCAACAACGGCTACGCCGATGAACTGGTCAGCCTGCTGAAAGCACAGAATATGGAAGTGGAAGTGTTCTACGAAGTAGAAGCTGACCCGACCCTGGCTGTGGTTCGCAAGGGTGCCGAGATGGCCAACTCCTTCAAACCGGACGTTATCCTGGCGCTGGGCGGTGGTTCACCGATGGATGCGGCCAAGATCATGTGGGTGATGTACGAGCACCCGAACACTGCGTTCGAAGATCTGGCCATGCGCTTCATGGACATCCGCAAGCGTATCTACAAGTTCCCGAAAATGGGCGTGAAGGCCGAACTGGTCTGTATCACCACCACTTCAGGTACCGGCTCTGAAGTCACTCCGTTTGCAGTAGTAACCGATGAAGTGTCTGGTCAAAAGTATCCGCTGGCTGACTACGAGCTGACCCCGAACATGGCCATCGTTGATGCCAACCTGGTCATGGGCATGCCGAAGTCCCTGTGTGCCTTCGGTGGTATCGATGCCGTGACTCACGCCATGGAAGCCTATGTTTCCGTACTGGCTAACGAGTACTCCGACGGCCAGGCGCTGCAAGCCCTGAAAATGCTGAAAGAGTACCTGCCGTCCAGCTACCAGAACGGTGCCAACGACCCGATCGCTCGTGAGAAGGTGCACAATGCTGCCACCATCGCCGGTATCGCGTTCGCCAACGCCTTCCTGGGTGTGTGCCACTCCATGGCTCACAAACTGGGTGCCGAGTTCCATATTCCGCACGGTTTGGCTAACGCCCTGCTGATCAGCAACGTCATCCGCTACAACGCGAACGACAACCCGACCAAGCAGACTGCGTTCTCCCAGTACGACCGTCCGCAGGCTCGTCGTCGTTACGCCGAAGTCGCTGACCACCTGGGTCTGACTGCTGCCGGTGACCGTACCGCTGCCAAGATCGAGAAGCTGCTGACCTGGCTGGACGAGCTGAAGGCTACCCTGGGTATCCCGGCCTCTATCCGCGAAGCTGGCGTGACTGAAGCTGACTTCCTGGCCAAGGTTGACCAGCTGGCTATCGAAGCCTTCGATGACCAGTGCACCGGCGCCAACCCGCGCTACCCACTGATCAGCGAGCTGAAGCAGGTGCTGCTGGACTCCTACTACGGTCGTCCGTTCACCGAAGCCGCTCCGGTAACTGCTGCCCCGGTTGAAGCCAAGGTTGAAGGCAAGAAGAAATCCAAGGCCTGATAACCAGTCCTGAGATAACAAGCCCGCGCACTGCGCGGGCTTTTTTTATCTGCCACTTATCACAGCGATCCTCTCTCCAGCCGATTGCGGTAGTGCAGCCCCTAACGTCCCAACCAACCAACTCGCCCCAGCCAATCCTTTATCGACATCCCAACCTGTCACTCTGTATTGATGGGCACCTGTGATAACAAGAGCACGCTCCATCACCTCCTATCCCCTCCCCCCAACGAATTACCCTGACGGGCAGATGTGAGCAGTCAACGCCATCTCAAGAGCTAGAGGTGTGATAAACAGGATCAGCGGAGCCTCGCTAACGCAACGCAGCAGAACTGCGACTGGCATACGTGCAGGGCCAACCGACTGGCATGGACAGAGCAATGATAATTCGCAGAGAAAGCTGGAAAGATTGTCAGTAAAGAGAGTTGTTGCACCGGGTGCTCAACCGACACATCAGCAGATGCCACGATGCAAAGATAAAAAAATGGCAGCCATCAGGCTGCCATCGGGAGAGCACGATTAAGCGATCACAGGGTCGCAGCGACTTCATCGGAGATGGAGCCGTTGTGATACACCTCTTGCACATCGTCCAGATCTTCCAGCATGTCGATCAGACGCATCAGCTTGGGTGCAGTTTCTGCATCCAGCTCCGCTTCAGTGGAGGGGATCATGGTCACTTCGGCGCTCTGGGCCTTGAAGCCGGCAGCTTCCAGACCGTCCAGCACGGTACCGAAGTCGTTCGGGGTGGTGTACACCTCGATGGTGCCATCCTCTTCGGTGACCACGTCATCGGCGCCCGCTTCCAGCGCGGCATCCATCAGGGCATCTTCGTCTACACCCACGAAAGTCAGCAGACCTTTCTTGCTGAACAGATAGGCAACGGAGCCGTCGGTGCCCAGGTTGCCACCGCACTTGCTGAAGGCGTGACGCACTTCGGCTACGGTACGGTTACGGTTGTCGGTCAGGCACTCTACCATCACGGCAGAGCCAGCCGGGCCGTAACCTTCGTATACGATGGTCTCGAGCTGTTCACCATCGCCACCACCGGCGCCACGCTGAATGGCACGGTTGATGGTGTCGCGGGTCATGTTGTTGGTCAGGGCGGCAGTCACCGCAGCACGCAGACGCGGGTTGTTGGCCGGATCGGCATCACCCAGACGCGCGGAGGTAGTGATTTCGCGGATCAGCTTGGTGAAGATCTTGCCACGCTTGGCGTCCTGAGCGGCCTTGCGGTGTTTGATGTTGGCCCATTTACTGTGACCTGCCATAGAGACTCTCCGTTATTTTTTAAATGTCAGTAACACTGATCATGACTAACCCAAGGGAAACACAGAGGCCGCACGGCGGCGGCCTCCGGTGCCGGTATCGGCTTACTCGTCGCCCTTGACGGTGGTTGCAATCGCCAGCTCACCCAGTTGGGCGGCATTGGCAAGGCTGGGGGCGTCTGTCATCAGACAGGCAGCCGCGGTCGTTTTCGGGAAGGCGATGACGTCCCGAATGTTTTCGGTGCCGGTCAGCAGCATGCTGAGACGGTCCAGACCGAAGGCCAGACCGGCGTGCGGCGGGGTGCCGTACTTCAGGGCATCCAGCAGGAAGCCAAACTTCAGACGCTGCTCGGCCGGGGTGATACCCAGGATATCGAACACGGTGGATTGCATCTCGCTGTTGTGGATACGGACAGAGCCGCCACCCACTTCGTAGCCGTTGATCACCATGTCGTAGGCGTTGGCGTAAGCACCCACCGGATTGGCTTTCAGCTCGGCCGGGCTCATGTTGCTCGGCGCGGTGAACGGGTGGTGCATGGCAGCCAGACCGCCTTCGCCATCCTCTTCGAACATCGGGAAGTCGATAACCCACAGCGGCTTCCAGCTGTTCTCCAGCAGACCCAGATCGCGGCCCACTTTCAGGCGCAGAGCGCCCATGGCATCGCAGACCACTTTCTTGGAGTCGGCGCCGAAGAAGATGATGTCGCCGTCAACAGCACCGGTACGATTCAGGATCCCGCACACGATATCGTCGGATAGGAACTTGGCCACCGGGGATTGTACACGTTCAATGTTTGTTTCTGAGTTGACCTTCATCCAGGCCAGGCCCTTGGCACCGTAGATGCCGACAAACTTGGTGTATTCGTCGATCTGCTTGCGAGAGAGCACGGCACCGCCCGGGACTTTCAGGGCAGCCACGCGGCCTTTCGGATCATTGGCAGGGCCAGCGAACACGGAAAACTCGACAGCGGTCAAGAGGTCTGCCACATCAACCAGCTCCATCGGCAGACGCAGGTCCGGCTTGTCTGAGCCGAAGCGACGCATGGCTTCGTCGAAGGTCATGATCGGGAAGTCGCCCAGATCCACGTTCAGGATGTGCAGCCACAGTTTGCGGATCATCTCTTCCATGATTTCACGCACCTGCGGCGCGGTCATGAAGGAGGTCTCCACGTCGATCTGGGTGAATTCCGGCTGGCGGTCGGCACGCAGGTCTTCGTCGCGGAAGCACTTGACGATCTGGTAGTAGCGATCGAAGCCGGACATCATCAGCAACTGCTTGAACAGCTGGGGGGATTGCGGCAGAGCGTAGAACTTGCCCTTGTGCACGCGGCTCGGCACCAGATAGTCACGGGCACCTTCCGGAGTGGCCTTGGTCAGCATCGGGGTCTCGATATCGAGGAAGCCGTGCTCGTCCATGAAGCGGCGTACGAAGGCGCTGGCCTTGGCACGGGTCTTCAGGTACTTGGCCATCTCGGGACGACGCAGATCCAGGTAGCGATACTTGAGGCTGATCTCTTCGCTGTTGACCTGATTGAAGTCCAGCGGCAGCGGTTCGGCACGGTTGATGATGTTGAGTTCGTGGGCGAACACTTCGATGGCGCCAGTGGCCATGTCGCTGTTGCGCTGGGACTCGGGACGGGTGCGCACCACGCCGGTCACCTGGATGCAGAACTCGCCGCGCAGCTCGGAGGCCAAGGCGAACGCGTCCGGCTTGTCCGGATCGAAGAACACCTGAACGATCCCTTCCCGGTCGCGCATATCGATAAAGATCAGACCGCCGAGATCACGACGACGATGAACCCAACCGCACAATGTAATGGTCTGCCCTGCATGGGCCTCATTGACCTGTCCGCAATAGATAGAGCGCATGGACTTCTTCCTTCGAAATTGTAGAGAGACGGTTAACCTTGGGCCGCCGGGCACGACTGGCAAGCACCGTCTGTCTCACAGCTGGCCAGATTCTTTTTCTTACCCGGTTTGAAATCAGTCTCGTACCATCCGGTTCCCTTGAGCCGGAAGCCTGCCGCCGATATCAGCTTGACCAGATTCGGCTTGCTACAGGCCGGACAGTCGGTCAGGGGGGCATCGGAAAGCTTTTGCAGTTTTGCCAATTCATGGCCACAGACGTCGCAACGATATTCGTAGATAGGCATGGGTCACAAGAAATTGAAAAACAAAAGGGCTGGCATTATAGAGGAAAACCCCCTTTTGGGTAAAATGGCCAGCAGCCTCCTTTCGCCAGTTTTTTGCACTCGATGGCAAAAAGCGGGCAAAAAATCGGCACGAATGCACCAAGAGCGAAGAGATTAGCCACCATGAGCCTCTATTTGGGCCTGCCACAGTGGTCCCACCCCAGCTGGCCCGGCCAGTTGCTGGGCCTTGGCGCCAAGCCTGCCGAACACCTCGCCCACTACGCGACCGTCTTCAACTCGGTGGAGGGTAACACCACCTTCTACGCCCTGCCGACACCGGACACGGTACAGCGCTGGGCCGATGCGGTGCCCGATCACTTTCGTTTCAACTTCAAATTTCCGCAAACCATCAGCCACCAGAGCGATCTGGTGAGCGCAGACAAACAAGTCGCCGACTTTATTCGTCTGCTCGCCCCGCTGCACGACAAGCTGGGGCTGCTCACCCTACAGTTGCCCGCCCGTTTCGGGCCACTGGGGCTGGCCAGACTGGCGGCCTTCATCGATCGGCTGCCGCGGGCGTTTCGCTACGCCCTCGAAGTGCGTCACCCCGACTTCTTCGCCAAGGGGGAGGCCGAGCGGGCATTGAACCGGCTGCTGATGGAACAGGGTGTGAACCGGGTGATGCTCGACAGCCGGCCACTCTTCTCGGTGCAAGCAACCACGCCAGCCCTTGTCGATGCCCAGGGCAAGAAACCGCGCCTGCCGGTGCATCTGCTGGCCACCGCCAACGCCCCCATGGTGCGCTTTATCGGCCTGCCGGATCCGGCGGCCAATCACCCCTTCCTGCCCAGCTGGCTCCCCCACTGGCGCCAGTGGCTCGCGGAGGGCAAGGACCTCTACCTCTATATACATACTGCCGACAACGCCCAGGCACCTGAGTTGGCCCGTCAGATCACCCGCTTGCTGGAGCAGGAGATGGCCCCCTGGCCGGGGGAAAACGATCGCGCACGGCAGGGAGTGCTGCGCTTTTAGCCAACCCATTCTGCGGCCATCGTTTCGCTGCAAAAAAAGTGCTTTTTTGTGGCGTGGCAAGCCCTGGCGTCAAGACAAACGGCCATCAATCCTCTACACTACCGCCCCAAGTAAGGGTCCGGAACATGGCCCGTACGAACAGGACAGGTCCAAAGGATTTCATGACCAGCCACCCCGTTCGTAAACAGGTGATAAATCTACTCTGATGGGTGTCACCCAACGACTCAATTGAACAATACAGCCGGGTGATGTCCCGACTGTCAGGTTGCGCCAGCATGCATACCAAAGATCAAATTTTTGCCGCCCCGATCGCCCGATTGGGAGACTTCTGTTTTGACGAACAGGTCGTCGACGTTTTTCCCGATATGATCCAGCGCTCGGTGCCGGGTTACAGCAACATCATCTCTGCCATCGGCATGATGGCCGCCCGCTACGCCCAACCCGAGAGCCGACTCTATGATCTCGGCTGCTCACTGGGCGCCGCGACCCAGGCGATGCGTCGCCATGTCAGCCAGCCCGGCTGCCGCATCACCGCGGTGGATCTCTCCCATCCGATGATCGAGCGTGCCCGCGCCCACCTCTCCGGTTTCAAATCCGAGGTGCCGGTGGAGCTGGTAGAGGCGGATATCTGCGACATCGAGATCGAGAACGCCTCCGTTGTGGTGCTCAACTTCACTCTGCAATTTGTCGAGCCAGAAAAACGGGCCGCCCTGATCCAGCGCATTCACGATGGTCTGCGCCCGGGCGGGATCCTGATCCTGAGCGAAAAGTTCCGCTTCGAAGATGAACCGGTCAACGAGCTGCTTATCGATCTGCATCTCGACTTCAAGCGGGCCAATGGCTACAGCGAGCTGGAGATCAGCCAGAAACGCACCGCCCTTGAGAACGTGATGCGCACCGACAGCCTGCCGGTGCATCAGGCTCGTCTGCGGGATGCCGGTTTCGTCCATCAGGATCTCTGGTTCCAGTGTTTCAACTTCGGTTCCATGATTGCCATCAAATCCAGCGACGCCCAGCCATGATCGACTTTGCCAATTTCTATCAACTGATAGCCAAAAACCGGCTGAGCCACTGGCTGCATACCCTGCCCGCCCAGCTGCACGCCTGGCAACATGACAACCAGCATGGCGACCTGCCGCGCTGGAACCGCGCCCTCAACAAGCTGCCGGTGGTCTCCCCCGGCAACGTCGAGCTGAAAAGCCGGGTCGAGATTGGCTCGGCCGAGAGCCTTGGCGAAGGGGAGCGCAAGAAGGTGGAGAGCCTGCTGCGCCACTTCATGCCCTGGCGCAAGGGGCCGTTCACCGTGCACGGCATCCACATCGATACCGAGTGGCGCTCTGACTGGAAGTGGGATCGGGTGCTGCCCCATATCAGCCCGCTCGAAGGCCGTTACGTGCTGGATGTGGGCTGCGGCAGCGGTTACCACCTCTGGCGCATGGTGGGTGAAGGGGCCAAGCTGGCGGTCGGCATAGACCCGAGTCCGCTGTTCCTCTGCCAGTTCGAGGCCATTCGCCACTTCGCAGGCAATGATCAGCGTGCCCACCTGCTGCCGCTCGGCATTCAGGAGCTGCCGGAGCTGCGTGCTTTTGACACCGTCTTCTCCATGGGGGTGCTCTATCACCGCAAATCCCCCATCGAGCACATCGAGCAACTGCGCAATCAATTGAAAGATGATGGCGAGCTGGTGCTGGAAACGCTAGTGATTGACGGCGGGGTCAACGACGTGCTGATGCCCACCGATCGTTACGGCAAGATGCGCAACGTCTGGTTTATTCCCTCAAGCCGCGCCCTCAAGCTGTGGGTCGAGCGCTGCGGCTTCACCGACGTGCGGATAGTAGACGAGAATATGACCAGCACCGACGAACAGCGTCGTACCGACTGGATGATTAATGAATCCCTGAGTGACTATCTGGATCCAGACAATCCGGCACTCACGGTAGAAGGACACCCGGCGCCGAAACGTGCCGTACTGATTGCCCGCAAGGCCAAAGACTAGCCGGTGGCGCTTGTGGAAGTTACACTGACCCAATTCCAGGAAGCACAGTTAAATGAATGACATGAAAAGCAAATTAAAAGGAATGACCCTGCTCTCCCTGCTTAGTCTCGGCGGGTGTGTCAATATGGAAAAAGCGCCTCAGGTCCCTGCTCTGACGCTGGCCGAGCTTCGTAGCGAGCTGAGCCAGAGCGAGCAACGCCTGCAAACATCCATGGAACAGCAACAGAAGCAGTATGTGCAGCAACAGCACCTGCTGGTTCAGCTCAACACAGATGTCACCAATATGAAAGAGTCCGTCAAGCAAGTAGACCACAAGCTCGCCACCCTCCCCTCCGAGCCGCCCAAGCCGATGGCCATCCCCACCGAGAAGTGCCCGGCCCCCAATCAGGGTCACACCATCGATGGCAAGCTGATGGTCGGTGAAGCCGAGTGGATCTGGGTTGATGCGGCCAACGACGCCTTCCAGGCGCGGGTCGATACCGGTGCGACCACCTCCTCCATCAGTGCGCAGGAGATCACCATTTTCGAGCGCAACGGCAAAAACTGGGTGCGCTTCTTCCTGAGCCATCAGGAAGTGGACGACAAGATCCAGATCGAAGCGCCGCTGGTACGCCATGTACGGGTGCGTCAGGCCTCTGCCGACGATCTGGACCGCCGTCCGGTGGTGCGTCTGGCCGTGCGCATTGGCGACATGACCGAGAAAGCCGAATTTACCCTGAAAGACCGTAGCGACATGACCTTCCCTGTGCTGCTGGGTCGCGAATTTTTGAAAGACATCGCCGTGGTTGATGTTGCCCGCGAATATATCCAACCCAAACCCAAGCTCAAGGATGTGAAATAATCCATGGTTTCCCGTAAGCCGTTCTATTTGCTGGTAGCCCTGCTGTACATTGTCGGCCTGGGGATGACGATCTATCACCATATCGCGTTGGATGTGCCGCTGACGCCCGGTGAAAAGCGCCAGATCTGGTCCATCGAAGCCAAGCTGGAGTTTGAGGCGACCGGTGAGCCGGTGATCGCCTCCCTGGCCATTCCGGGCACCCAGCCCGGTTTCACCCTGATGAACGAGAACGCCGCCAGCCCCGGCTACGGCCTCTCCTTTGTCGAGAAAGATGGCGATGCCCGCGCCGAGTGGTCCATCCGCACCGCCTCTGGCCGTCAGGAGCTCTACTACCGCGTCGACATGATGGCGGATGCCCACGCCAAACCGGCCGCCAATCCGCAGCCGCCTGCCATCGAGAAGCAGATCGAGAGTGAGCCTTATGCCACCGCGATGAAGCAGATCCTCGAGCGGGCACAGGAGCGCTCTGCCGACGGCTACACTCTGACTCGCGAGATCATCAAAGAGATCGAGAAACAGGAGCAGAATGCCGAGCTGCTGAAAAAGCACAAGAGCCGCGCCAACCTGATCGCCGAGTTGCTCAACAATGCTGACGTCCCCACCCGCGTGGTGCATGCCCTGAATCTGGAAGATGGGCGCCGTCGTCAGGAGCTGGTGGATTACCTGCAGGTATTCAACAGCCCGACCGACTACAAGCTGTTTAACCCGCAAACCGGTGAACAGGGCCGTCCGGCCAACCTGCTGCTGTGGGAATACAACTCCGGCGCCCTGCTGGACGTGACCGGTGGTCACAACTCCCGTGTCAGCTTCTCGATGATCGAACAGGAGCAGCCGGTCAGCGTGGCACTGGCGCAGAAGTTCGAAAAATCGGAGATGATGAACTTCTCCATCCACAGCCTGCCACTGGAAGAGCAGACCCTGTTCAAGGGCTTGCTGCTGATCCCGATCGGCGTGCTGATGGTGGTGTTCCTGCGGGTGCTGGTGGGGATCAAGACCTCAGGTACCTTTATGCCGGTGCTGATCGCGGTCGCCTTTATCCAGACCTCGCTGGTCACCGGTCTCATCGGCTTCCTGCTGATCGTCGGCACCGGTCTCATCATTCGCTCCTATCTGTCTCGGCTTAACCTGCTGCTGGTCGCCCGAATATCGGCCATCATCATCATGGTTATCTCGATGATCGGTATCTTCTCCGCGTTCGCCTTCAAGCTGGGGCTGACCGACGGTATGAAGATCACCTTCTTCCCGATGATCATCCTCTCCTGGACCATCGAACGGATGTCCATCCTGTGGGAAGAAGAGGGCCCGAAAGAGGTGTTCCGCCAGGGCGGCGGCTCTCTGCTGGTTGCAGTCATCGCCTATCTGGCCATGGATAACGAGCTAATTCGTCACCTCACCTTCAACTTCCTCGGCCTGCAGCTGGTGCTGATGGCGACCGTGCTGTTGATGGGTAACTACACCGGCTACAAGCTGAGCGAACTGAAGCGCTTCAAGCCGCTGGTGGACGAGATGAAATCTGGCGTCACCCCGGGTAAGGACAAGTAACCGATGTGGTTCTGGGAAAAATACACCACCCCGTGGAGCCTGTCCCAATCAGGCATCCTCGGCATGAACAAGCGCAACCACTCCTACATCAGCCGCTACAATCCGCGCAGCCTCTATCCGCTGGTGGATGACAAGCTGCAGACCAAGCAAATTGCGCTGGATGCAGGCGTTACCGTACCTGAGCTGATCGGTACCATCCGTGCCCAGCACGATGTGGGTCGCATCACCGAGCTGGTAAAAGATTGGCCGGGCTTCTGCATCAAGCCGGCTCGTGGCTCGGGCGGCAAGGGGATCTTGGTGATCCTGCGTCAGGAAGATGGCCTCTTCTATAAACCCAACGGCAGCGCTTCTACCGGTCAGGATCTGGAGCGCCATGTCTCCAACATTCTGGCGGGGCTCTATTCCCTCGGCGGCAAGCCCGACGTGGCGCTGGTGGAAGGCCTCATCAACTTTGATGATGTGTTCGACGGCTACTCCTTCGAAGGGGTACCTGATGCCCGGGTCATCATCTTCAAGGGGTTCCCGGTGATGGCGATGATGCGCCTCTCCACCGCCGCCTCGGACGGCAAGGCGAACCTGCACCAGGGCGCCGTGGGGGTGGGTCTGTGCCTGCGTACCGGTCGTGCACTGCGGGCGGTGCAGTTTGGCAATCCGCTGCGCCACCATCCGGATACCGGCCGCGACCTCTATGAGCTCAAGGTGCCCCACTGGGATACCCTGCTAACTCTGGCCGCCTCCTGCTACGAGATGTCGGGTCTGGGCTATATCGGTACTGACATGGTGCTGGACAAGTTCCGCGGCCCCATGCTGCTGGAGCTCAACGCCCGCCCCGGCCTTGCCATCCAGATCGCCAACGGTCGCGGCCTGGTGCCCAACCTCAAGACCATCGAGAAGCTGGGACAGGTGAAGATGAACGTGGAGCAACGGGTCAATTTCGCCAAGGATCACTTCGGGATCTTTGAGGAATAACGCCTCCGCTTGTGAACTGAGCGCGCCTGTGGCGCGCTTTTTTTATGGCTATTGTCTGTCGGCATATCCCCCCACCCAGCCATTCGGATCAGCACCTCATTTCGAAACAACGAGTACGCCAGCGAACGGCTGCTTGGCATAACAATGGAGCGAGAAAAGTGTGACCGCAATGTCAGGGGATAGAGAAATCTCAGATATAAAAAAACCGGTGCCAAGGCACCGGTTTTTCAAGGAGAGTACGATCCGATTACAGGGAGTCAGCGTTCTCGGACAGGTACTTGGCAACGCCGTCCGGAGAGGCTTGCATACCTTTTTTGCCTTTTTCCCACTGAGCCGGGCACACTTCGCCGTGCTCTTCGTGGAATTGCAGGGCATCAACCATGCGCAGCATCTCGTCGATGTTGCGGCCCAGCGGCAGATCGTTGACAACCTGATGGCGAACGACACCGTTCTTGTCGATCAGGAAGGAGCCACGGAACGCCACACCGGCTTCCGGATGCTCAACGTCATAGGCTTTGCAGATTTCGTGTTTCACGTCGGCGATCAGCGGGTACTTGACCTGACCGATACCGCCATCTTCCACTTTGGTGTTGCGCCATGCGTTGTGGGAGAACTGGGAATCGATGGAAACACCGATCACTTCCACGCCACGCTTCTGGAACTCTTCATAACGGTGATCGAAGGCAATCAGCTCGGACGGGCAGACGAAGGTGAAATCGAGCGGGTAGAAGAAGACAACGGCAGCTTTGCCTTTGATGTGGGATGACAGGTTGAATGAATCAACGATCTCGCCATTACCCAGAACAGCTGCGGCGGTAAAATCGGGTGCGGGACGGCCTACCAATACCATATTCAATTCCTCTTTATGTGAAGTGAACAATCCGGTGAGGATTGGGCTACCTAGAGCCAAGTCCATCTAATTCAAGCGACAAACTATAGACCCGGTGGTAGATTAGTTAAATCAAATTAAATAGATAGCATTAATCGGGTTTTTCTATGCAACGTTGGCCCAGCCTCAAACAGCTGCAATATCTGGTCGCTCTCGATGAGCACAAGAACTTCAACCGCGCCGCCAAGGCCTGTCATGTCAGCCAGTCGACCCTGAGTACCGGGATCCAGACGCTGGAGGACATGATGAACCTGCAACTGGTGGAGCGGGACCACAAGAGCTTCATTATGACCCCGGTCGGCATGGAAATCGTCGAGCGCGCTCGCAATTTGCTCTCCGATGCGCGGGATCTGATGGAGCTCGGGCAACATCAGGGTGGTGTGATGCAGGGGACGGTACGTCTTGGCTGCATTCCCACCATCGCCCCCTTCCTACTGAGCAAGCTGCTGAAAGAGTGCAGCAAAACCTATCCTGACCTCGAATTGTTGCTGCGTGAAGACACCACCAGCAATCTGCTCAAGCAGCTGGAACAGGGTCAGCTCGACTTGCTGATCCTCGCCCTGCCCATCGAGATCGGTGGATTTCACTGCAAGACCGTCGGCCAGGATCCGTTCCACATGGTGATGCCCGCCAGCATGGCGGCCGGTCTGCATACCCCGTTCGACTACAAGGAGCTGCCCAACCAGAGCATCTTCCTGCTGGAGCGGGAGCACTGCCTCACCGAGCACGCAGTGAGCGCCTGCCGCCTGCGGGACAAAAGCAAGATCAACCCGTTTGCTGCAACCAGTCTGCACACCCTGGTGCAGATGGTGGAAGCGGGTCTTGGCACCACCTTCCTGCCACAGATGGCCATCGATGCCGGCATTCTTGCCAACTCCGATCTGGTGGCCATCCCGCTGCCGGGAGAGACCTCCTATCGCGAGATTGGGCTGGTCTGGCGCCCCAGCACCACCCGGGTGCAGACCTTCTACAAACTGGCCGAGCTGCTTAAACCGCTGATCAGCCACAACGAGTGACAACAAACGCCAGCCCTCGGGTTGGCGTTTTTCAGTTCCCCACCACATTTTTCCCCTCGGAGACTAGGTCTGGAGCCAGATCCCTGTTTATGATGGAAAAGTTGTCGCGAGCCCTCCTGCCGACAGAACGATTTGGCAGGATATGGCGCTCGATAAATGTCTCGTTTGGTAGACCCGTCCGTGGAGAGAGCCCGATGTATCGCAAGCTGCTGCTATCCCTGCTGACTCTGCTGCTGGCCGCCTGCTCCAGCACGCCGGAGCCACCTCCGGCCCCCCGGCAGAGCAGTGCCTTTGATGACTTCTACCAACAGTGGCGCGGTGTTCCCTACCGCATGGGCGGCGCCAGCCGCGCCGGGCTAGACTGCTCCGCCTTCACCCAGCTCGCCTACAGTCAGGTGCTGGGCTTCAACCTGCCAAGAACCACCGAATCTCAGGCCAGCATTGGCAAACCGGTGGATCGCTACCGGCTGCAACACGGGGATCTGGTCTTCTTCAAAACCGGCTGGCAGCAGTACCATGTGGGTGTCTACACAGGTGCCGGCGAGTTTATTCACGCCTCCACCAGCAAGGGAGTGATCCGCTCCCGCCTCGACAACGTCTACTGGAACAGTCGCTACTGGCAGGCACGTCGGGTGACCCAGTAACCACTCAAACGCCTGCTTGCGGCACAAGTTGCGTGCCGATACTCTCCGTCAATCCCTGTCGCTATGTCGGGACACACAACCCGCGCTTATAACTCAATTGGCCCCAAAACCTGCATATCACACCATTTTGTGATAAGGTGGTGGCCAATTTTTAACACTTTCGCCTTTTTCTCATACGCTCTCTGTCCTGATTGACAACAAGCGAGGCAATAACAAGCAGCGCGCGGCGAAAGTGGAGTGTGGCGCGACACTGCCGGACGGGTGTCCCACAGCTGCAGTATCAAGGGTTAAATAGATAAGGAGATCGTGCAATGAAACAGTATCAAAGCTGGCTGGGGCAATACCTGATGAGTCGCCGTGACGGTGACCACGCCATGGCATGCGAGATGGCGAGTTCCATCTGCGAGTTCTGGCAGCAGCAGGGAGATGAAAACGAACTGGACAAGTGGCAGCAGATTTACCAGAACCATCTGGAAAAGACCACCTGATCCCGACCGTTGCCTTGCTGCCAGCCATCAGGTGTTGGCAGCAAGGCCACTCGCGACCAACCACCATCAGCCAACCCCTCTCCCCTAATTTTCCCGCTACGTTAAACCGCTACCTTCGTTCACTCGCGCTTTACCATCTTCATTTTGCTCTTGCGCACCGGCCTCTGTTCATTCCATCTCGGCAGCCATTTTCTGCGCCCAGTCGATAAAGGCCTGGATCTTGGGACACGCCCGATTGGGCAGGGTCGCCATGTAATAACGCTGCTCGCACTTGATCTCCAGCCCGGCAAAAGGGGCCACCAGCTCGTTGCGGGCCAGTCGCTTGCTCACCAGATTCTTGCGCCCCATGGCGATCCCGGCGTGATTCATGGCGGCGATGATGGCGAGATCCGAACGATCAAAACCCATGCTCAGCTGACATGCCTCGAGGCTGACCCCGGCGTGGCGAGCCCAACTGCTCCACTCGTCAGTATCCGAGTGAAATCCCCATGCCTGCCGATCATGGAGCAAACGGCACAAGGACAAGTTGGCTGGATTGCCGACAAGCCCGTGCTGCTCGGCATATTCCGGGCTGCAGACCGGCAGCATGTACTCATCCATCAGTGGGTGGATGGCAAGCCGCTCCTGGCTCTTCTCATCGAAATAGAGGGTCAAATCGATGCCATAACCATGCAGGTTGATGTTCTCGTTGCCGGTGATGATATTGAGCTCGATCTGCGGATGCAGGCGGGAGAAATCAGCCAACCTGGGCACCAGCCAGCACTGGGCGATAGAGGGGCGCGAATAGATGGTCAGGGTGCCGGAGAGCTCCTGATTCTTGATCTCCAGGATCTCCTGATTGATGAACTCCAGCGAAGATTTGAGCGCCCAGAACACCCGCTGCCCATCCGCCGTCAGTACCACCTTGCGGTGAAAACGCTCAAAGAGCTTGAACCCCAGCTCCTCTTCCAGCGCGCTGATCCGGTGACTCACGGCACTGGGGCTCAGCGACAACTCATCTGCTGCCATGGCAAAGGATCCGTGGCGGGCGGCCGCCTCGAAGGTGTGCAGCTTGGCCAGCTGGTAGCCACTCAGCAGCTTGTTGCGCGATATGTAATTATCCCCGTTATACATTCATCCCCCTCTTCGCAATGGCCACCGATGATACACCCACAGGCCACCTTCAGGATGAAGTCAAAAGACCCAAAGAGTGTGATTTAGATAAATTGTGACCAATGTAGCGCCTTTGCATCACCTCAGCTCACCCAAGTGGTCAATTTCATCATTTGTCAGCCCCGCCTCATTTTCATTCAATAAGCGCATAAACAATCACAAACAATAGATGTCGAGGCGCAGTATGAGTTCAGAGGTATGGGTCATCGCTACCTTGCTAAGTAGCATCGTTCTTATCGTGGTCACCATAGTGAAGGGCAAGGTGCATCCTTTCCTTGCCCTGCTGCTGGCCAGCTTCTATGTCGGCACCCTGATGGGGATGGAGCCCCTCAAGATGGTCAACGCCATGGAAGCGGGCATTGGTGGCACCCTCGGTTTTCTCGCCGCCGTCATTGGTCTTGGCACCATACTTGGCAAGATGATGGAGGTGTCTGGGGCTGCAGAGCGCATCGGCCTCGCCCTGCAGAGATGCCGCTGGCTTTCGCCTCAGGTCATCATGGTGCTGGTGGGTCTGGTGTGCGGCATCACCCTGTTTGTCGAAGTCGGGGTGGTGTTGCTGATCCCGCTCGCCTTCTCCATCGCCCGCAAGACCAACACCTCGCTACTCAAGCTGGCCATTCCGCTCTGCACCGCCCTGATGGCCGTGCACTGCATAGTGCCGCCCCACCCGGCAGCCCTCTATGTCACCAATCAGCTGGGCGCCGATGTGGGTTCCGTCATCGTCTATGGTCTGGCGGTCGGCCTGTTTGCCTCGCTTATCGGTGGCCCCCTGTTCCTCAAACTGCTGGGCAACCGGATTCCGTTCAAGGAGGTACCCGCTGCCTTTGCCGACATCAAGGCCCGCGATGAAGCAACTCTCCCGACCTTAAGCGCCTCGCTCTTCACCGTGCTGCTGCCCATCCTGCTGATGCTGGCCAAGACGGTCGCTGAGCTCAATATGGATCACGCCAGCCACCTCTACACCGTGCTGGAGTTTATCGGCAACCCTATCACCGCCATGTTTATCGCTGCCTTCACCGCCTACTACGTGCTGGGGATCCGCCAGCAGATGAAGATGGAGGGACTGCTTAACAAGACCGAGGAGTGCTTCTCCTCCATCGCCAATATCCTGCTCATCATCGGGGCGGGCGGCGCCTTCAACGGCGTACTCAAGGTAAGTGGCCTGGGCGATAGTCTGGCCACTATCCTCTCACAGCTGGATATGCACCCCATTCTGCTGGCCTGGCTGGTGGCTATCGTGCTGCACGCCGCCGTGGGCTCCGCCACCGTTGCCATGATGGGCGCCACCGCCATCGTCTCCCCCATCATGGTGCACTACCCGGATATCAGCCCGGAGATCATGACCCTGGCCATCGGCTCCGGTGCTATTGGCTGCACCATGGTGACTGACTCTCTGTTCTGGCTGGTCAAGCAGTATTGCGGCGCCACCCTGAACGAAACGCTCAAGTACTACACCACCGCCACCTTGGTCGCCTCCCTGATGGCGCTGGCCGGTACTTTCCTGCTCTCCTTTATCGTGTAACAAGACCGAGAACACTATGAAAAACATCGACGTCCAACAGCTCACAGCGCAATTTTCACTGGTGCAATCCCTGATCGCGCTTGAGCCAGTCACCTGGTTCAACCCCAACACCACCACTCTGGCTGCCGGTCTGCCCTATGTGGGGCTCGATAACAACAATGTGGCGGACGCTTCCGCCCGGCTGGCCCGCTTCGCCCCCTACATGTGCGAAGCCTTCCCCGAGACCCGTGCCAACAACGGCATTCTGGAGTCCGACATCGCCGCTATTCCGGCGATGCAGGCCACGCTCAACCGTCGCTACGGGGTTGAGGTCACCGGTCGACTGCTGCTCAAAAAAGATAGCCACCTGCCCATCTCCGGCTCCATCAAGGCGCGAGGCGGTATCTACGAGGTGCTGACTCACGCCGAACAGTTGGCGATCAAGGCTGGTCTGCTGCGGGAAGAGGATGACTATCGCAAACTGTTCAGCGACGAGTTTCGCCAGTTCTTCAGCCAGTACAGCATCGCAGTGGGCTCCACTGGCAACCTTGGCATGTCCATCGGCATCATGAGCGCCAAGCTGGGCTTTACCGTCACCGTCCACATGTCAGCCGATGCGCGGGAGTGGAAGAAGCGCAAGCTGCGTGAACACGGCGTCATCGTGGTCGAATATGCCGAAGATTACGGGGTGGCGGTGGAACAGGGACGCAAAGAGGCCGATCGCGATCCCAACTGCTTCTTTATCGACGATGAGAACTCCCGCACCCTGTTCCTCGGCTACTCGGTAGCGGGCGAGCGGGTGAAAAAGCAGTTCGACCAGATGGGTATCAAGGTGGATGCCGACCACCCGCTGTTCGTCTACCTCCCTTGCGGCGTGGGTGGCGGCCCGGGCGGCGTGGCCTTTGGTCTCAAGCTGGCGTTCGGGGATAACGTTCACTGCTTCTTCGCCGAGCCCACTCACTCCCCCTGCATGTTGCTGGGGGTCCACACCGGATTGCACGATGCCATTGCGGTGCAGGATCTGGGCATCGATAACCTCACCGCAGCCGATGGCCTCGCGGTAGGACGCGCCTCCGGCTTCGTCGGCCGCGCCATGGAACGGCTGCTTGATGGCTTCTACACCCTGAGCGATCAGGAGATGTATGACCTGCTCGGACTGCTGGCGCGCGATGAGCAGATCACACTCGAGCCCTCCGCTCTGGCTGGTATGGCTGGCCCGTGGCGGGTGGCTGCCAATCCAGAGTGGCTCACCGGGCGCGGTTTCAATGCCGCAACCATGGCACAGGCCACCCATCTGGTGTGGGCCACCGGCGGTGGCATGGTGCCCGCCGAAGAGATGGCAAAGTACCTGGCCAGCGCCAAGATCTAGGCTGTTTTGCCACATTTATCTGCAAATCAACCCGCCATCACGGCGGGTTTTCTGTTTTGGGAACAAGGGGATGGGGCAGTTATGTCGCAATCCATGGCGACAATTTCCCCAAGTTGGTCAGTTTGTGCTAAAATGGCGCTCATTTTTTGACATCTCGCGTCACGTTCGCCGCCAGATTGCCCATCGGGCTCTCTGCCCGGGTCGTGACTTTGCACCATCATGCCTGATGATGTTCCCCCCAGGATGAGCCGACAGGCTCCCGTCAAGGTGGGCACCCTCAAGGGCACATGAGATAAGGAGATCGGGTAATGAAACAATATCAAAGCTGGCTGGGAGATTATCTGATGAGTCGACGTGACGGAGATCACGCGATGGCTTCGGAACTTGCCAACACCATCTGCGCCTTCTGGAAGGCCCAGGGTGATGAAGCAGAAACCAGCAAATGGCAGCAACGCTATCAGCAACACGTAGAGCAGGCGCAATAAGCCCCTTCACTCTTTCGCGATAAAAAAACCGGCGCACATGGCGCCGGTTTTGCGTTTCTGGCAAGCAGCAAATTACATCTGGTCGATCATGTCCTGAGCAAACTGGGAGCAGGAGCGCAGGGTGGCCCCTTCCATCAGACGCTCGAAGTCATAGGTGACGGTCTTGTTGCGGATCGCAGCTTCCATCCCCTTGATGATGAGATCGGCCGCTTCAACCCAGCCCATGTGGCGCAGCATCATCTCGGCGGAGAGGATCAGGGAGCCCGGGTTGACCTTGTCCTGACCGGCATATTTCGGTGCAGTACCGTGAGTTGCCTCGAACAGGGCCACGCCGTCGCCGATGTTGGCACCCGGTGCGATGCCGATACCGCCTACCTGAGCAGCCAGCGCATCGGAGATGTAGTCACCGTTGAGGTTCATACAGGCGATGACGTCATACTCGGCCGGACGCAGCAGGATCTGCTGCAGGAAGGCGTCGGCGATGACATCCTTGATGACGATGGTCTTGCCGGTTTTCGGGTTCTTGAAGGAGCACCAGGGGCCGCCATCGATCAGCTGGGCACCGTACTCGTTCTGGGCCAGAGCATAGCCCCAATCCTTGAAGGCACCTTCGGTGAACTTCATGATGTTGCCCTTGTGCACCAGAGTCACGGAGTCGCGATCGTTGTCGATGGCATACTCGATGGCGGCACGCACCAGACGCTCGGTACCGGCTTTGGACATCGGCTTGATGCCGATCCCGCAGGACTCGGGGAAGCGAATTTTCTTCACGCCCATTTCGTTTTGCAGGAAGGCGATCACCTTGTTCGCTTCAACGCTGTCGGCCTTCCACTCGATACCGGCGTAGATGTCTTCGGCGTTTTCGCGGAAGATCACCATGTCGGTCAGATCAGGACGCTTCACCGGGCTCGGGGTGCCGTCGTAGTAACGCACCGGACGCAGGCAGATGTAGAGATCCAGCTCCTGACGCAGGGCTACGTTGAGGGAGCGAATACCGCCACCGACCGGAGTAGTCAGCGGGCCCTTGATGGCCACGCAATATTCACGAATGAAATCCAGGGTTTCGGCCGGCAGCCAGGCACCTTCACCATAAACATGAGTCGATTTCTCGCCGGTATAGATCTCCATCCAGGCGATCTTGCGCTCGCCCTTGTAGGCTTTCTCGACCGCAGCATTCACCACATTCAACATGGCCGGGGTTACGTCAACACCGATGCCATCCCCTTCAATAAACGGAATGATCGGATGGTTGGGAACCTGCAGCTTGCCGTTGGCATCGACTGTGATTTTCTGACCCTGGGTCGGGATTACTACTTTGCTTTCCATCGGCATCTCCTAACTTCCGTTTGTTATCAACTTGTTTGTTGCGCGCGGCCATCTTAGCCCATTCATTTTCATAATAAAACGACAAGAAAGCATGTCAGACCAAAGAGGTAGCCACTCGCCAGTACGCCGTCACCACGCCTCTCCGACCTCGCCCAGTTATCCCTCCAGCTCGCTGGCCACCGCCTGCGGCTGACTCAGGGAGCGGTACTGGGAAGGGGTCAAGCCGGTCTTCTGTTTGAACACCCGGCAGAAGTAGTTCACGTCGGTAAACCCGCAGCGATTGGCGACCTCTTCGAGGCGGAAGCGATACTTCTTGAGCATGAACTTGGCCCGCTCAAGCCGTACCCAGCTGATGTAGTCCGCCAGCCGCATGTGCCCCTGCTGGCGGAACAGGCGTGAGAGGTGGCTGGGGGAAAGATTGAAGCGGGCGGCGATGCATTCGCGACTGATGGGGCGGTGGAAATTTTCCTGAATGTAGATGCAGATGCCGTGAAAAAGATCGGAGCCACGAGGACGACCGCTCTCCGACTCCACCAGCAACTGCCGTGAGTAACTGAGCAGCGCCTGCAGCAGGTGATTGTCCATCGGTGCCCTTATCGGCTCCTGCGCAAGGGTGTTGAGGGAGAGCAGGATATGATCGAGCGCCCGTCCGGCACCGGCCTGAATACTGTGCTTCTGCACATCGAAGAAGCCGGTGTCTCCCTTGTGCTTGCTCACCAGACTGAACCCTATCTGACGCTTGCCGAACAACAGGCTGAGCACGGAACAGTCATTGTCCCAATCCGGCTTGTTCCAGCCGTTGGGGGGAATGTACATCGCCTCCCGCGGCCCCATCTGTACCGACTGCACATCCCCTTCCGGGGACCAGATCTGGTTGAGATAGTGGCCGCTGAAGACCAGCTCGAGACGCGGAAAATTGACCTGATAACTGAAGCAGGGAGGCACCCCTTTGTCAGAGGCAAACAACACCTTCTCAAAGCCGCCCCCCTCACTTAGAAAGCCGTCCAACAGCTGGGTAAAGATGATACTCATGAATGATCCTGATCAAGATGCAGAGAGCAACCGATTGCGGTGCGCTGCCCCTGCCATGCTATAGTCCGCGCCAGACTGAAATTCCCAAAAAATCGTTCTGATACAAGGAGCCATCCATGAGCTACCCGCCGTTTTTTCTAATGTGCAACCCGATCCAGGATTATGTCTGGGGCAGTCGTGATTCCCTGACCACGCTGTTTGGCATCAAAAATCCCGAAGGCAAACCACAAGCTGAACTGTGGATGGGCGCTCACCCCAATGGCTGCTCCGAAGTGACCCTGGCAGGCGAGACCGTGAAGCTTTCCAGCCTGATTGACGCCAACCCCGTCGCCATGTTGGGCGAAGCTACCCAGGCTCGTTTCGGCTCACTCCCCTTCCTGTTCAAGGTGCTCTGCGCCGAGCAAGCCCTCTCCATTCAGGTGCACCCGAGCAAGGCACAGGCCGAAGCCGGTTTTGCCAGAGAAGAGGCCGCCGGCATCGATATCAAGGCGAGCAACCGCAACTACAAGGATCCGAACCACAAGCCGGAGCTGGTCTTTGCCCTCACCCGCTATCAGGCGATGAACGGCTTTCGCGCCATCCCGGCCATCCTGGTCCTGTTCGATCGCATGGCGCTGCCCGCACTGGTCGACCTGACCGCGGTGCTGCGCCAGTCACAGGATGAAGCTGGCCTGCAGCACTTCTTCCACCAATTGCTGATCCTCAGCGGTGATCGCAAGGACGAGGCGCTGGCTGGCCTGCTGGCCTATGCCGCCGCCCATCAGGATGAAGAGACTTTCGCCACCATCAGCAAGCTGGCCAACCAGTACCCGGGGGATGTGGGACTCTTCTCGCCGTTGCTGCTCAACGTGGTGACGCTTGAGCCGGGTCAGGCGATGTTCCTCGATGCCCAGACCCCCCACGCCTACATTCACGGCACTGGCCTCGAGATCATGGCCAACTCGGACAACGTGCTGCGTGCCGGTCTGACCCCCAAATACATGGATGTGCCGGAGCTGCTGGTCTGCACCCGCTGCGTCGCCAAACCGGATGACCAGATCCTGCTCAGCCCCCGTATGGAAGGCACAGTACAGCACTTCGATGTACCGGTACCGGACTTCACCTTCAGCGTGTATGGCGCAGGCGAACATGCCCTCACCACCGGCAATGCCGAGATCCTGTTCGCCATCGATGGGCCCATCACCCTCATTGGCCAGGATGGCGAGCGTCTGACACTGACCATAGGGCAATCTGCATTTGTACCCGCCAGCACCGGCGATTATCGCGTGACGGCTGAAGGGCGTTTTGCCCGCGCCAGCAACCGCTGATCCTGGTGGGCCATCGGCTCATCACCCTCTGTTCAAAGGGCCCTGCAGGGCCCTTTTTTTCAGCTCATCTGACCATGTGGAGCCCGGTACGACTCACAAAATCGGTCATTCAACTCAACGTCGAAGAATAACACGCTGACTTATAATGATTAATATCATTTAGCCTCCGTGGTCACGCCACCCTGCGGTTATGCGAGCCAGCTCACACCCTTCCCCACACGTCATAAAAATCCAGTTAATGCCATTTTTTTCCTCTGTCCCAGGATATTAATCAACGAAATAATAGAAACCGTTAATTTACAGGCAGCAGGAAAGACATTTAAGAGCATTTATATATTCCAGATGTAACACAGCTCAGCCACTTACTTCATCAATGTAAGGGGCGATTTTTTAAATCAGGCTATGGATGCCTGTTATTTCCCTGCGTTTTTATTTTTCCGCCTGTATGGCCAGATCGTTTTCACTATCCATTTTATCTGGCTGATATTTTCCCCTGTCACTCTGACTATCCAGTGGCAGCCGGGATAATACATGCAGATGGCCCTCTCATCCGGCAGATATTCATTGGCTGGCCCAGCGTTCTGCATTATCTGTTTTTATACGTTCGATACCCTACTTTCATTAACCTGTGGCGACAAATATGAAACTGAAACGTTCCTTACTTGCGTGTGCCGTACTGGCTGGCCTGGTTGGTATATCCGGCTGTCAAAATGACTCGGATACCGCTGTCGATAACAATAAAGAGACCGGCGTCTCCCGTTACGTTAATCCGTTTATTGGCACAGGAAATCTGGGTAACACCTATCCCGGCGCCACGACCCCGCATGGCATGGTGCAGCTGTCGCCCAACAACGGAGCCAACGGCTGGGAATATATCTCAGGCTATTACTACCATGACAACCGCCTCGCCGGGTTTTCCCACACTCACCTCTCGGGGGCCGGAGCCGGAGATCTCAACGATATTCTGGTGATGCCGATCAACTCCCGCTCCAATTTCATGCTGAACGAGGGGTCGGCCTCACTGAATCTGGAGGCCTCCCGCTACAGCCACAAGGATGAAGAGGCAACGGCGGGCTACTACAAGGTCAATCTGAAGGATTACGGGATCAAGGCCGAGCTGACTGCCTCGGATCGAGTGGGTGTTCATCGCTACACCTTCCCGCAGGATAAAAAGTCGGAAATCGTGGTCAACCTCGGCTTCAAGGTCAACTGGGACTATACCTCCGACTCCTATCTGAAATGGGACAAAACCCACAACCGGATCGAGGGCCATCGCTTCTCCGACGGCTGGGCCCCCAGCCAGAAAGAGTTCTTCGTGATGGAGTTCGACCAGCCCATCAAAAACATCCGCTTCGCTTACTTCGACAAAGACCAAAACCGCTATCTGGACCTGCCGGAAGGCACCACCGAGATCGGCAACGAGACCCGAGGCAAATATCAGTACGCTCGGGCCTATGTGGAATTTGATACCGCAGATAAGGGCCTGGCCGTCGAGGCCAAGGTGGCCCTCTCCAACGTCGAGATCGGCCGGGATGGCAACGCTGGCGCCTCACTCAACATGACCGAAGTGGCCAACATGTCGTTTGACGATGTCCGTCAGGCCGCCACCCAAAAATGGGAAGAGGAGCTGGGCAAGATCCGGGTCAGTGGGGATGAGGAGTACAAACAGACCTTCTATACCGCGCTCTACCACACCTATCTGGGCCAGACCATCCACTCCGATCTGGACGGGCGTTACCGCCAGGTCCATCAGGGACGCAATGCCTACCCGGATGGCAACACGCCGTGGGGCGAGCAGATCGATACCCTCAAGGAGTCGGTACGCACCGCCGATGCCAACCGGGATGGCAAAGCGGACTTTACCCGTTACGACACCTTCTCCCTGTGGGACACCTACCGCGCAGTACAACCCATCTCGTCACTGCTGGAGCCGGATCGCCTCGCCGATGTGGTGCTCTCCATGCTCTCCTACGCCGAGGAGGAGTGGATGGACGATCTGGGCAACCTGCGCAAGGGCAGATTGCCGGAGTGGACCTTCAAGGGTAACGAGACCGGCATGATGATGGGGATGCACTCCACGCCGGTGATCCACGACGTGCTCTCCAAAGGCTCGCTGGACAGACGGATGATCGCGCTGGGCTTCAGTGATGCGGAACGTCAGGAGATCAAGGAACGACTGGTGACAGCCATGATCACCGACGCCCGCGCAGCCACCAGCCAGGGGGTTGCCTGGATCAAGGAGTACGAGCAGCAAGGCTATGTGCCTGCCCAGTTGCATGACACTCCGCCGGGCAATGACTGGGAATCGCACTCCCCCTTCAAGGATGCCTGGACCTCATCCTACTCGCTGGAGTACTCCATGAATGACTGGGCGATCGCCCAATCGATCAAGGCAGTATTTGGTGAAAGTGACCCCCGCTATCAGGAGTTTGCCGATCGATCCAAGAACTGGCAGGCGCAGTTTGACTTTGGCGGCAAGCAGTACAAGGGGTGGTTCAAGGCCCGCGACTACGCTGGCAACTTCATTGATGCCGGTTGGGTAGACCCGAAAACCGGCCGGGCAGTGGGCAAGGATTGGCGCCCCGACATGTTCAACTGGTCATTCGCCGAGTCCAACGGTTGGCAATACGCCTTCAGCGTTCAACATGACATTCATGGCCTGGTCGATCTGATGACCCGGTTCGACCAGACCCAGAATCCTCAGGCCAAACGGGGCGAACTGTTTGCCAAACGGCTGGACGAGTATTGGAGCACCTATCCGGATCGCAACGCTGGCGACAACCAGTTCCCGGTATTCAACACCGGCAACGTGGGACAGCATGTGCAGGGCAACGAGCCCGATATCCATGTGCCCTACCTCTACAACTACGTAGGACAGCCCTGGAAGGGACAGGCCGCCATCGTGGCAGCCACCAACGTCTGCTACAAGAACACCCCTGACGGCATCTGTGGCAACGATGACTTTGGCACCCTCTCTGCCTGGTTCGTGTTCCGGGCGCTGGGCTTCTTCCCGGTCAATGCCTCCTCCGGCATCTACGAGATTGGCACCCCCATGTTCGAAACCGCCTCGCTCGATGTGGGTGCGGGCAAGCAGTTCACCGTCACGGCCCAGAATGTCAGCCGCGACAACATCTACATCCAGTCCGCTCGCCTCAATGGCAGCGAGTTCAATCGCAGCTACCTCACCCATGAGGAAATCCTCAGTGGCGGCAAGCTTGAATTCGTGATGGGCGATAGCCCCAACCAGAACTGGGCCAGCCAGCCGGAAGATCTGCCGCCCGCGCAAGGTATCGGCACCTTCCTGCACGAAGGCGACCTGCCTGCCGGTTCCCGTTAATCACCTGTTCGGGGGAGGACTTCCTCCCCCATCACCACTCAAAAATGGAATGACCATGTTCAAGTGCAATCTTCTTTCTCTTGCGGTGATTGCCGCACTGACCGGTGGCATCGCCGGTTGCAACAGTGAGAGCGAGTCTACCGCTATCGAGAAACCGGTAACTCCGGTTGTCGATCTGTCGGTACTGAAATACGTTGACCCCATGATAGGCACCGCCGCATCCGGCCACACTTTCCCCGGTGCCACCCGCCCTGCCGGCATGGTGCAGCTCTCGCCGGATACCTTTATTGGCTCCAGCACCGATCATGAGAGCGGGCTCAACCCCTGGCACTCCGCCTCCGGCTACTGGGACTCTTCCAATTACCTCACGGGCGAGATCGTCGCGACCGATGTGCCGCTCTACGGCTTCTCCCATACCCATCTCTCCGGCACCGGCGCCACCGATCTGGGCGACATTCTGGTACTGCCCTACGCCGATATGGCCGACGCCCAAATAAACGCCTTTGACAAAACCAATGAGCACGCCAGCGCCGGTTATTACAAAACCAGACTGAACAAGGGGGAGATTGAGGTTGAGCTAACCACCACCAAACGGGTCGGTTTGCACAAGTACACCTTTGCCAAGGGGGCGGATCGGAATGTGAAATTCGATCTGGGCCACACTCTGCTCAACAACAACGGCCAGTCACTGAAAAACAAAATCGAAGTGGTGGATGAGTACACCCTGCGTGGCCGCAAAACCTCCACGGGCTGGTTCCAGGGCCAGAACCATCAGGGCCAGAACATCTTCTTCTACGCCAAATTCAACCAGCCCGTGGCCAAGGCCATGCTGGGCGAGCAGGACAAGATGCCGACCCGGGAGATGCGCCCCAACAGCGTCTATCAAGGGGATGACCTGACCGCCTACCTCAATTTTGGTCAGGGTGGCCAACCGATCGAGATCCGGGTCGGCATCTCGGCGGTGAGCTGGCAAGGAGCACAGAAGAATCTGGAGGCCGAAACCCCCACCTTTGATTTTGCCAAAGTGAAAGCCGAGGCCGAATATGCCTGGGCCGACAAACTGACCAAGATCCGCGCGGAGGGAGGCACTCAGACCGAGAAGACCAACTTCTACACCGCCCTCTACCACATGATGATTGCCCCCATCGAGCTCTACGATGTGGATGGCAAGTATCTTGATATGCAGGGCACCCTGCGCACCCTGCAACCTGGCGATACCCCCAACTACTCCATCTACTCGACCTGGGATACCTTCCGCGCCGTTCACCCCATGTGGACCATCATGGATCCGCCGCAAGCCACGCTCTACGCCAAGGATTTGATCCGCAAATCCAACGTGGAGTTCGGCCTGCTGCCCAAGTGGGAAGGCCACGGCTCGGAAACCGGCACCATGATTGGCTACCCCTCGGCGGCCATCCTCGCCGATGCGGTCACCAAGGAGCTGATCGATGCGCAAGAGGCACTGCAAGCCTCGGTCAAATCGGCACACTACCGGCCTGCCGATTACCCGCAGATCCATGACGACATTCTGAGCTCGCTGATGGCCGGTCAGCTCAGCTATCACGAGAAAGAGCAGTGCGTCCGTTATCCCAACTGGAACTCGGTCTCCTACTCGCTGGAGTTCTCTTTCTACGACTGGACCATCGCCGAGATGGCGAAAGCCGCGGGCGACATGACTACCTATCAAGAGTTCAAGGCGCGCTCCTACAACTCGCTCAAACATTGGGATCCCCAGGCTGGCAATGCCGATGGCAAAGGCTTCTTCGTGCCGACCGAGCTGAAAAATGGCGACCCGTGCGCCCTGAAATACGCGGCGGCCGATTTCGATCCCTACAAGTCGGATGCCTTCTACTACACCGAGGGCAACGCCTGGCAGTGGCAGTGGTCCTTCATGCAGGATCTCGACAAGCTGACCGAGATCATGGGCGGCCAGCAGGGGCTGAACGACAAGCTCAACAACCTGTTCAACGCCGACCCCAACGGGGGCGAGGCACATCAGGACATGACGGGGTACATCGGGCAGTACATCCACGGTAACGAGCCCTCCCACCACGTCATCTATCTCTACAACCGCACCGCCCAGCCCTGGAAAGCGCAGGAGTACCTCGACCGGGTCTACAAGGAGTTCTACAAAACCACCCCGGATGGCCTGATCGGCAATGAAGACGTCGGGCAGATGTCGGCCTGGTACATCATGAGCGCCATGGGCTTTTATCAAATCTCCCCGGGCGACCCGACCTACACCATCGGTCGTCCCATCTTTGACAAGGTCACCATCAACCTGCCCGACGGTCAGTTCAACGTGGTAGCGCAGAACAACAGCCCGGACAACCTCTATGTCAAAGAGGTCACCATCAATGGCAAGCCACTCAACCAGTACAACACCTTCGCCCACAGCGAGATCCGCCCCGGTGGTGAGCTGCGTTTTGTGATGACCAACCAGCAACCGACCCCGTAACTCTACAAGCGGCAAGCCACCCGGCTTGCCGCGTTTTCATATCCGGAATTGAGGAACAACGATGTTCAAACCCCACAAGCTGGCCATCATGGTGACCGCCCTGCTTGGCCTTTATGGCTGCAACACAAACGATGAGACTACTGACAATGGCCGCCCCGACAATGCCCTGCAGGTGCTGCAATATGTCGATCCGCTGATCGGCACCGATGGGCTGGGCAATGTCAATCCGGCCCCTGTCATGCCGGAAGGGATGATCCAGCCGGGCCCGGACAACTGGAATCCGGCCAACTGGAATGGCAAGGGATCCCCTTCCGACTATCACCACCATCTGGCCAAGCTTTCCGGCTTCAGCAACACCCATATCTCGGGGGCAGGCAAGGGGGATCTCAATGATTTCGCCTTCTTGCCCTTCACCGGCAACAATACCGACCCGGTCACCATCAACAAGCCTGGCGAACTGTCGGAGGTGGGCTATTACAAAGCGGATCTGGTGGAGACCGGCATCAAGGCCGAACTCACTGCCACCCAGCGGGTCGCCTTCCACCGTTACAGCTATCCGGCGGGTGAAGATCGCAAAGTCCAGCTCGATCTGCAGCACGAGCTGCTGGAGCAGTATGGCAACCACTCCCGCAATATTTACTTCAAGCGGGTGAGCGACAACGCCATTGCCGGAGCCAGAACCAGCAACGAGTGGGGGCAGTGGCAGACGGTCTTTTTCTACGCCGAGTTTTCCGAACCCTTCGTGGAGCAGACCCTCTATGTCGATGGCAAGTTGAGCAACGACACCGAGGTGGGGTTGGCCGATTACATCGGGTATGGCGAAACCAGACCCCGGGTACGGGATGTGGTGACCCAACTCAACTTTGCCAAAGGGGAACAGCCCATCACCATGAAGATGGCTATCTCGGGCACCGGTATAGAGGGGGCCATGGCCAACCTTCGCGCCGATGAACATGGCTACCGCTTCGATCAGGTGGTGCAGGAGAGCAAACAGGCATGGGCGAAAGTGCTCAATAAGTTCACCCTGGAGGGTGGCAGCGATGCCGACAAGACGATGTTTTATACCTCGCTCTATCGCACCTACATCGCCCCCTTCGTCTATCAGGATGTGGATGGTCAATATCGCGGAATGGATGGCAAGGTGCATCAGGCCAAGCCGGGCTTTACCAACTATTCGGTCTACTCCATGTGGGACACCTTCCGCGCCGCCCACCCATTGAAGACCATCATCGAAAAAGAGCGATCCATCGACTATGTGCACGATCTGCTCAACAAATATAAAACCGGCGGCATCATGCCGAAGTGGGAGCTGCACTCCGATTATACCGGCGAGATGGTCGGCTACCCGGCGGTCTCCATCATCGCCGATGTCATCGTCAAATATCCGGATGCATTCACGACGGAAGAGATAAAGCTGGCATTGCAGGCGGCCAACGTCTCCGCCAATTTTGACCTCGAGCTGACCAAAAGCTGGGTGCCCTATCAGGATCCCTGGAACGGTGACAAGCGCTTCACCGTGATGACCCGTCACGGTCAGTATGCCGAGCAGCACGGCTATGTTCCGGCCAACGTCAAATACAAACCGGAAGAGGGCGGCATGGCCCAGGACAAGTACGATGAGCTGGTCAACGAATCCGTCTCGTACGGCGTCGAGAATGCCTACTATGACTGGTGCATCGCCCAGCTGGCCCGCCTGGCTGGCGACAAATCCGCGGAAAACCGCTATCTGGCCCGGGCCACCACCTGGCGCGCCTATTTTGACTACAACCCGGCGCAATATGGCAAATATGGCGCGACCGGCTTTATGCGCCCCAAAAATTACGATGGCAGCTGGGTCAACAACTACCCCTCCTGCGCCATCGATAAAAACGGCAACCCGGTCACGCCCCCACCAGGTTGCGACATCAACGACAGCAGCCGTTATGACACCTTCTGGCCCTATCGTGCCGAGCACCGGGGGCAGGACTTTACCGAAGGCAACACCTGGCAGTGGAGCTGGTTTGTTCCCCACGATATCGAGGGGCTCAAAGAGGTAATGGGTGGCGAGGAGAAATTCAGGAAGAATCTGGATGCCCTCTTCACCGCCAACTCCAACGCCGATACCTCGCAGGGGGATATGACCGGCTATATCGGGCAGTTCGTGATGGGGAACGAACCGGATCACCATGTTCCCTACCTCTATAACTGGACCAAGGAGCCGTGGAAAACCCAGGAGTATGTGGATCAGGCGGTACGCAGCTTCTTCCACCCGACCACCACCGGGCTGATTGGCAATGAGGACGTGGGGCAAATGTCCGCCTGGTACATCATGAGTGCGCTTGGCTTCTATCAGGTCACGCCGGGAGTCCCGGTCTACACCATAGGTCGACCACTGTTTGACAAGGTGACGATGGATATTGATGGCGGGAAATTCACCGTGAGCGCCGAAAACAATGGCCCCCAAAATATCTATGTGGAATCGGTCACCATCAATGGCAAACCGTTGGGGGAAAACCTGACATTCAACCACAGCGATATTCGGGCAGGTGGTGAGTTGAAATTTATCATGACGGCGCAAAAACCGACCCGCTCAGATAATAAATAACCATCATTGATTGCCAATATATGTTCAGGCCCAAAGCTTCCTTTGGGCCTTTTTTTGGTCGATTCACAAGAACACTCAAAAAATATGACGTGCTGCATCACATGATACGCGGATCACAAACAGACAGCCTTGTCACAAAAGTCTAGTGAATGACACTTTTTTACTCTGTCGATGAAACAGGAGCCATGGGAATAATAGCGCTCGCCGGATTGACAGTGCTGCTCCTTGATATTGCGCAGGCACCACTCCGGCATCAAAAAATAAATTCTGACTGCTCACCCCCTACCCGATGGAGCCGTTCTATATGTTCAAGAAAAATATTCTGGCCATTACCCTGACCAGCACCCTGGCCATGTTATCCGGCTGCGATTCAGATAACAGCAGCACCGATAACGACGATCAAAAGCCAACGCCAACCAATGTGTTGCAATATGTGAACCCATTCGTTGGCACTGGCTTTAACGGTCACACCTTTCCCGGCCCTGTGGTACCAGAGGGCATGGTGCAACTCTCGCCGGATACCGAGTTGATCGGCTGGCACTCCTCCTCCGGCTATCACTTCGACAAAGATACCCTGTTCGGTTTTTCCCACACCCATCTCTCAGGTACCGGCATGGGGGGACTGGGGGATATTCTGTTCCTGCCCTTTACCGAAGATAAATCCAAATACATCGAGCAGAGCGATGATTACCGCAAAGCCATCTCGGTCAAAATGGACAAAAAATCCGAACAGGCCGAGCCAGGCTACTATGCGGTGCGCATCGCCGAGAATGGCATCAAGGCCGAGCTGACCGCCTCCGAGCGGGTGGGCTTTCACCGCTACACCTATCCGCAGGGGCAACCCCAACGACTGAAGATCGATTTGAACTCGATCCTCAACAGCGACTGGGGAGCGAGTTCGCTGCGCAACAAACTCACCATCAGCGAAGATGGCTACACCATCACCGGCGAGCGGGATGCCACCCACTTCTCCGGCTGGGCGAAAAACCAGAAGATCTTCTTCCATGCGACCTTCGACAAGAAGATCAAAGGGGTCTACCTCCTCGCTGGTGGTGTGCCGGTTGAGGGGTTGAGCGCCGAGCACAAGGCCAAATCCAAAGCGGATGTCACCGCCTACGTCGAATTTGAAGAAGGCGGTTCCGCCCAACTGAACGCCAAAGTCGCCCTCTCGGCGGTTGATGCCACGGGCGCACGGAACAACTACCAAGCCGAAGGGGATGTTTCGTTTGACGAGGCCCGCGCCAACGCCCGCGAGAAGTGGGCCAACGCCCTCAATTTCACCATCGAGGGGGGCAGCAAGGAGCAACACGAGATCTTCTACACCGCCCTCTACCACACCAAGATCGCCCCCATCGTCCATCAGGATGTGGATGGCAACTACCGCGGCATGGGCAAAGGAGCGCAGGCCAAGGGGGAAGGCAGCTACTCGATTTACTATGGTCAGGCGAGCGAAGAGCAGCCCAACTTCTCGGTCTACTCCCTGTGGGACACCCAGCGGGCGCTGCACCCGCTCAAGACCATCACCGAACCCACCCGCGCCGTGCAATATGCCAAGAACCTGATCCAGAAGTATCTGGAGAGCGGCCTGCTGCCCAAGTGGGAGCATCTGGGGGATGAGACAGGCACCATGGTGGGCTATCCGGCAGTAGTGGTGATTGCCGACGCCACCACCAAATACCCCGATGCCTTCACCGCGCAGGAGAAAAATTTGGCGCTCACGGCCGCCATCGACTCCTCCACCTATACCAACTACCCCATGCTGGCGACCGAGTGGGACAAGGCGGTGCTGGACAAGACCCTGACCAACCACATCGATTACATCGAGAAGAACGGCTTCGCCCCGGCAGTGCAGCGGATCGACGGTCAGCCCGTCTTCGCTGACTACACTCTCGAGTCAGTCTCCTACGGTCTGGAAAACGCCTTCTATGACTGGGCCATCGCCCAGATCGCCAAGGCGGCCGGCAACAAGGCCGCAGAGGCGCGCTATCTGGCCCGCTCGAACGGCTACCAGCGCTACTTCGATCACAATGCGGCCGAATACGCCCAGTACGGGGTGACCGGTTTCATGCGTCCGGTGATGATCGATGGCTCCTTCATGACGCCATTTGATCCCTATGGCACCGAGCATGAGACCGGCAACTATACCGAGGGCAACGCCTGGCAGTGGACCTGGTTTGTGCCCCATGACATCAAGGGGCTGAAAACCGCGATGGGCGGAGAAGAGGCATTCAAGCAGAATCTGGACGCCACCTTCGCCGCCGAGAGTCAGGGGTCGGAGACCGCTGACATGACCGGGATGATGGGTCAGGTAGCCTTCGGCAATGAACCCTCCCACCATATTCCCTACCTCTACAACTGGACATCGGAGCCGTGGAAAACTCAGGAGACGGTCGACTACATCCTCGACACCATGTACTCGAACACCCCGGCAGGCATCATAGGCAACGAGGATGTGGGCTCCATGTCTGCCTGGTATGTGATGTCAGCACTTGGCTTCTATCAGGTGAATGCGGCAGACCCCGTTTACACTATTGGCCGCCCGCTATTTGCCAAAGCGACCATCCCGGTCAAGGGGGGAACCTTCACCATCATCGCCGATAACAACAGCGCCAAGAACCGCTATGTCCAGTCGGTCACCATCAATGGCAAACCGCTCAAGGATGGTCTCTTCTTCGAGCACAAGGAGTTTGTACCGGGGGGCAACCTCCACTTCGTGATGGGCGATACCCCGCCACAAAAGTAACGATCGATAGCATTGAAGTGACATTCAGCACACAACTTGAAAATGACACTTTGTGATACCCGACGGCCCACGCCAGATGGATTGATAAAATCCAATTAGCGCTGGGCCATTTTATTTTCCAGTGGGAAGCCCTGGTTCAGCCATTAACCCGTTTTTCTCAAATCAGCCTTAAATCGGGCAATAAACCGCAAAAAATGGCGGTAAATCCCATTACAAGGGTTTTTCTGTCATACCTTGACCGCTGTCACATCCCGCCATGAATTAAACAAAAACAACTATTGAGTTGAAGCTCAACACTTTGCGAGCTGGATCACACCAGCAAAACCATGCAACAAAAATCCAGTTATTGCTACATTCATCGCCTGTCCAACCCTACCCGTGAGGGCAATAATGAGCCCAATTCGCAACGCATGACTTAGCCCTTACAGGGAAGGAGAGTGAGATGTTACCCACCATGACCAACGGCAGACTCATCTGCCTGGAGTTGGAGGCCACCAGCAAGGAGGCCCTGTTCGACGAGATGGCACAGATGCTGGCGCGCGATGGCGCCGTGTCTGATCAACAGCAATTCGTCAAGGATATCTGGGCCCGCGAGCAGCTGGACTGCACCGGCTTCGAGCAGGGGGTCGCCCTGCCCCACGCCAAGAGCAAGGCTGTCAGCCGTCCGGCCATTGCCATCGGTGTCAGCCGTCAGGGTATCGAGTACGGCGCCGAAGATGGCAAGCCGACCCAGCTGATCTTCATGATCGCCTCCCCGGATGGCGGCGCCAACCACCACATCGAAGTGCTGGCGGAGCTCTCTACCCGTCTGCTGGAGCCGGGCTTTATCGAGCAGATGAAAGCGGTCACCACTGTCGAACAAGCCCTGACCCTGCTCAAGCAAGGACCGAAAGCGGAAAAACCGGCGCCAGCCGCCAAACCGGCTGCCACTGCACCGACTGAGCCCGAAGAGCCCACCTTCAAGGATCGCCTCAATACCATGAAGCAGCACCTGCTGTTTGGTACTTCCCACATGATCCCCTTCATCGTGGCCGGTGGTGTGCTGCTCTCCCTGTCAGTGATGATGAGCGGCAAGGGCGCCGTGCCGGAAGCGGGCTTCCTCAAAGACATGGCCACCATGGGTATCGCCGGTCTGACTCTGTTTACTGCCGTACTGGGTGGCTACATCGCCTACTCGCTGGCTGACAAGCCTGGCCTGGCGCCTGGCATGATCGGCTCCTGGATTGCCGTTCAGCACTATCAAACCGGTTTCCTTGGCGCCATTCTGGTGGGCTTTATCGCAGGTTTCGTGGTCAATCAGCTCAAACGGATCAAGCTGCCTGACTCCATGACCTCCCTTGGTTCCATCTTCATCTATCCGCTGATCGGTACCTTCCTGGTGTGTGGCATCGTGATGTGGGGGATCGGTGCCCCGATCGCCGCCATGATGGAAGGGATGAACCACTGGCTCTCCAGCATGGCGGGCTCAGGTAAAGTGATGCTGGGCGCCATTCTGGGTGGTATGACTGCCTTCGATATGGGTGGCCCGGTCAACAAGGTTGCTACCCTGTTTGCCCAGACTCAGGTCAACACCCAGCCCTGGCTGATGGGTGGTGTCGGTATCGCCATCTGTGTGCCGCCGCTGGGTATGGCACTGGCGACCTTCATGTCTCCGAAGCGTTACAAGAAAGAGGAGCGTGAATCCGGTAAAGCGGCCGCCATCATGGGCATGATCGGTATCAGTGAAGGTGCCATTCCGTTTGCCGCCGCTGACCCCATGCGTGTTATCCCGGCCATCGTCGCAGGCGGTATCGTCGGCAACATCACCGGCTTCATGATGCACAGTATCAACCACGCCCCCTGGGGTGGCTGGATTGTCCTGCCGGTTGTTGAAGGCAAGATGGGCTACATCCTGGGTACCATCCTCGGCGCCCTGACCACTGCCATCATCGTCAACCTGCTGAAAAAGCCAGTGAGCGAAGAAGATGACGTGACCACCACCCAAACCAGCTTCGAAGTCATTGAAGCGGAAGGGGAAGCAGACGTACTGGCCATCACTGCCTGCCCGTCTGGCGTGGCCCACACCTTCCTGGCCGCCAAGAGCCTGCAGAAGGCCGCTGCCCAACAGGGGATCAAGATCAAGGTCGAGACCCAGGGCGCCAACGGCATCATCAACCGCATTACCGCCAAGGATGTCGCAAACGCCCGCTGCGTCATCTTCGCCCACGACGTGGCTATCAAGAACCGCGAGCGCTTCACCAATATCGAGGTCATCGATGTGAAGACCAAGGAGGCGATTCACAATCCGGAAGCACTGCTGGCCCGCACGCTGGGCAACAAGGCAAACGCCGCCTGATAGCAGTCAGACAGCTCATCACAAGGGGCCCATCACGGGCCCCTTTTAGTTGCCTGCCGAGCAACCGCACATCATCCCACCGACCAAGCCACTGATTTAAAACATATTAACCAGTCACATCACGGATCTTGGCGAGCCGTCACAGAACGGTGACGTGTAAAAAAACAGCAATTGAAGCGCTGGTCAGATCTCATGTCAAATGGCTCCGCCTACTAAACTGGAGCATCACAAAAATGATAAAAATCAATAAATTGGTTCTGGCTGTTACCCTCACCCTCACTGCCACCCCCTTGCTGGCCGCCCATTGGGAATGCGGCCAGCACGTGCGCTTTGGCCTCCCCTCCGAATCGGATCAGAAGCTCTGCCGTGAAGGGTATGCGGTCGGCTACAACTACGACTACAAGGTGGCGAACTGGGTCTCCTACCGGATGACCGCCCAGAGCGCACAGGGCACAGTGCCGCGCAAGGATGCCTTCGCCGAGGACAGGGAAATCCCGGTCGCCTACCGCGCCACCCTCTCCGACTACAAGGGCTCGGGCTACGACCGTGGCCATCAGGCCCCGGCGGGGGACATGAAATCGAACAAGAACACTATGAAAGAGAGCTTCCTGCTGAGCAACATGACGCCGCAGATCGGGGTGCTCAACCAGAAGGCGTGGCGCGTGCTGGAGGACAAGGTGAACAAGTGGGCGGTCTCCCGCAAGGATGTGCAGGTGATCACCGGCCCCATCTTTACCGGCTCTGAAGAGTCCATCGGTCAGGGTGTGGCGATCCCGAGCGCCTACTACAAGATCGTGATGGACCCGGCCAGACTGCAGGCCATCGCCTTTATCATGCCGCAGGAAGAGGTGCCCATCAGCCAGATCGCCGACTACCGGGTCTCGGTACGCGAGGTGGAAGAGCAGACCCAGCTCAACTTCTTCAGCGATATGCCCGAAGAGCAGCAAGAGACGCTGGAAGCCCGCATCTCCCCGATGTGGAACTGACTGCGAACACTCGCCAACAGATGGATTGACTCCCCATCTCTCTTGAATCGCGATAGAGGGAGGGGCCAACGCCCCTCCCAGCAGGGGGAGTCACGCTCCCCCTGCCCTTTTCAGATGGCAGCTGATCCGTTGCGGCCACTTTTGCGGCCACAGGTGTGGCATCACCCGACGACTCGCCCCGACTCACAGTTTGCCGCACCGTTAGCTGGTATATTGCCCTCTCTTTGGCACTAACAGACTGAATTGACGCACATTTGCCTTATCCCATCGGCCCGCAAACCGGAGCCCACAGCGCGATTCAGCCCGACAGAGGACCTTTTGATGAAACAGACCCTACTTGCCCTCACCCTCGGCGGCCTGCTGGCGCTCTCGCCCCTCGCCCTGCAAGCGGCCGAGAGCTCGATGCAGATGGAGCACGACCTCAATACCCTGGTCAGCAAACGCCAGGCGGTGGACATGCTGCTCGGCGAAGCGCTGCAGATCTACAAGTCGCCAGCCAAGATCTCCCACGCCGGTTTTACCGCCAAGATGCCGAGCAATATGGAGCTGGTGACCGAGCGGCTGCTGGCCGCCTACCAGCTGGAACCCTACCGCACCGACCTGCTCATCTCGGCGGCCAACGCCCAGATCTACAACGGCAACCTGAGCCGCGCCATCACCTTGCTGGAGCAGGCGCAGGCCGTCGCCCCCGATGATCTCGACATCAACAGCTATCTCGCCATCTGGCAGCTGGTGAAGGGCAACAAGGATGCCTCCCGCAGCTATCTGGCGAAAGTGGCGGATCGCAACAGTGGCCGCGCCGCCGATCTGGAGGAGATCATCGCCCGGGTGCAGCGGATCACCGCCGCCCCGCTGCAGACCGAACTGACCGGGGATCAGGTCAAGGCCACCCAGGAGGGCAAGCGCGCCATCGTCACCCTGGGCTACGCCCTCAATCCCGACGGCAGCATGGACAAGATCCTGCTGGGCCGTCTGCAAACCACCCTTGAGCTGGCCAAAGCTGACCCGGAAGCGCTGATCATCCTGACCGGCGGTGTGCCCCAGAACCACCAGACCGAGGGCAAGCTGATGGCCGACTGGCTGGCCAACCATGGCATCGACCGCAGCCGCCTGATTGAAGAGAACTACGCCACCAGCACGGTGGATAACGCCCTCTACAGCGCCTATGCCCTCGCCCGCCACCAGATTGACTATGCGGTGCTGGTAAGCTCCGCCAGCCATGTGCGTCGCGGCCAGACGGTGCTGGAAATCGCCTGCGACCAGATTGGCCCGGCCAACATCAAGGTGGCGAGCGTCAGCTACCCCGACAAACCCCTCGAGGTGCTGGCCACCCCGAGCGAGAGCGAGCTGCTCGGCATCTACCGCGACGCCCTGCGCACCTACGGCATGTGGAGCTACCGCTCTGCCCCGCTGATCGAGCGTTGATCGGCCATCAACACGAAAAAGAGAGAGAGGCATCATGCCTCCCTCTCTTTTTATTGACCGATGATTGGCCAAGCCGCGCCCGTTAGCTGACGATAAAGCCCTGTGAGGGGGCCGCTTTGGGATCGTCACCGAAGCGGTTTGGCCCCTGCTGACCGTTGCAGACCATAAAGTAGATAAGCACCAGGGTGCCGATAATGGGGATAAGCCCGAGCAGCAGCCACCAAGCGCTGCGGTCGGTATCGTGCAGACGACGGGCCGCCACCGCCAGCGATGGCAGCAGCACCGCCAGCGAATAGATGGAGCTGATCAGCTCATTGTCGCCGCCAATCAGCTTGTCCACCATGCCGAGCAGCAGCATGACGATGACGTTGCACAGCACGAACATCCAGTATTCGGTGCGACGGGCCCGCCCGCTGAATACCGCATATTGCTTGAGGACCGAGATGTACCAGTTCATTGCGCCTCCTGAGTGGCCTGTATGCCTATGAATAAAAAAGAGAGTCGATAAAACAAGTAGTTAAGAGCTTAGCGCGATCATCCCCCCGAGTCGACAATGATGCCCGAACGCCTCCCAAACTAATCAGCTGCGGCAATCATTGACCGACTAAGCCGGAAGATAATTTGCCCTGCAACAGGGAAAATCCCCCCCATCAGCGCATCACTCTCGTCACAAGCAGGAAAATGGTGCTTAATAATCCATTAGCAATCGTATGGACTCAGCGTGAGGATAGCGGTAGATTCGGCGCCCAATCCTGAACAGGATCTGTGTCTCCCTCCCATAATGAATCCACTTATTCATTACTTCTCCTAACACAGGGATAGCCATGAGTATTACACGCAGAGATTTTCTCAACGGCGTTGCCATCACCATTGCGGCAGGCGTCGCTCCCATCAATCTGCTCAAGGCTGCCGAAGGCGGCAGCACGCTGGCGGATAAAACCCTGGCCTACCCGCCCGCCCTCACCGGGCTGCGCGGCAACCACCCGGGCTCCTTCGAACCGGCCCACAGCATCGCCCGTGACGGCAAGCAATATGACTTCGCCAATATCCCCCTTGAGGGAGAGTACGATCTGGTGATCGTCGGCGCCGGGATCAGCGGTCTGGCCGCAGCCTGCTTCTATCAGCAACTGCTCGGCGCGGATAAGAAGATCCTGCTACTCGACAACCACGACGACTTTGGCGGCCACGCCAAGCGCAACGAGTTCACCACCCCCGATGGCCTGCGTCTGGGTTACGGCGGCAGTGAGTCCCTGCAATCACCGCGTTCGGTCTACAGCCCGGTGGCGCTCGGTCTGCTCAAGGCGCTGGAGGTCAACATCGACGAGCTGGCCGCCGGTTTCCAGCAGACCTTCTATCCGGATCTGGGGCTGAGCCGCGGCGTTTATTTCGACGAGAAGCACTTTGGCGTCAACAAGATAGTGAACGGGGATCCGGGCCACAACGTGGCGGACGATATCCCGCGCGATCGCCTGAACGGTCGTCCGCTGGCAGAGTTTATCGGTGACTTCCCCCTCGATGATGCCGACAAGGCCGCCCTGTTGGCCCTGCACGAATCGAAGATCGACTACCTGAGCGGCATGACCCGCGAGCAGCAGGATGAGTGGGTAACCCGCAACAGCTATACCACCTTCCTGCGCGATAAAGTGGGCCTGAGCGAGCGGGCGATCACTTACTTCCAGCAGCGCACCAACGACTTCCAGGCGGTCGGCATCGACGCCACCGCCTGCGCCGATGCGCGCCTCTGCGCCTTGCCGGGGTTCGACGGCCTCAATCTGACGCCGCTGGATGCCGAGGAGCAGGCGGAGCTGGACGACCCCTACATCTTCCACTTCCCCGATGGCAACGCCGGTCTCACCCGCCTGATGGTGCGCAAGCTCATTCCGCAGGTGGCGCCGGGTCACACCATGCAGGATGTGGTGCTGGCCAAGTTTGACTACAGCAAGCTCGACCTGCCTGAGCACAAGGTGCAGCTGCGCCTTGGCAGCACGGCGTTGCAGGCCAAAAACGTGCGCCTCGCCGACGGCAAGCTGGCGGTGGATGTCACCTATATCAAGGAGGGGAAACTGCACCGGGTGCGGGCCAAGCAGTCGATCATGGCTGGCTACAACATGATGATCCCCTACATGGTGCCCGAGATGCCGGAGCCCCAGAAGGAGGCGCTGCGCCAGAATGCCAAGGCGCCGCTGGTCTACACCAAGGTGGTGATCAAGAACTGGCAAGCCTTCGTCAAGCTGGGGGTACACGAGGTCTACTCCCCCGCCGCACCCTACAGCCGGGTCAAGCTCGACTATCCGGTCAGCATGGGTGGCTACGAGCATCCCAAGAGCCCGGATCAGCCGATGTGCCTGCACATGGTCTATGTGCCGACCCTGCCGGGCAGCGGCCTCTCGGCCCGCGAGCAGTCTCGCAAGGGGCGCGCCATGATCCTCGGCATGCCGTTCGAGCAGCATGAGCAGATGATCCGCGAGCAGTTGCAGGGGATGCTCGGCAGCGCCGGTTTCAACCATGAGCAGGACATCCTCGCCATCACGGTCAACCGCTGGTCTCACGGCTACTCCTATGTCACCAACACCCTGTTTGATGACGAAGCGCAGTGCGAAAAATGGATTGAACTGGGTCGCCAGCCGATCGGCAACATCACCATCGCCAACTCGGATGCAGGCTGGAGCCCCTACGCCCACGCCGCCATCGACGAAGCGTGGCGCGCCGTCAACGAGCTGGTTGCCATGAGCAAGGGAGGTGCCCAATGAGCCGCGCCCTGTCACTGACCGCCAGCGCCCTGCTGCTGGCCCTGCCCGCCCTTGCCGCCAACGCAGCCCCCGCCATGTCGGCAGGCGAATACGTGGCCAAGCTGGGCGATTGCGCCGCCTGTCACACCAGCGAAACCAGCAAGCCGCTGGCGGGCGGCAAAGGGTTCCCGACCCCCATCGGCACCGTATTTGCCACCAACATCACCCCGGACAAGACCCACGGTATCGGCAACTACAGCCTGCCGGAGTTCATCAAGGTGATGCGCGAAGGGGTGGCCCGCGATGGGCATCGCCTCTATCCGGCCATGCCCTACACCGCCTACGCCAAGATGAGCGATAAAGATCTTGAAGATCTCTATCACTACCTGATGAAGGAGGTGCAACCGCTGGCCATCGCCAACAAGGAGAGCGACATCCCCTGGCCCCTCAACATGCGCTGGCCGCTGATGGGCTGGAATTGGGTCTACCACGATGACAGCCGCTTCACCCCGGTGGCGGGCAAGAGCGAAGAGTGGAACCGCGGCGCCTATCTGGTGCAGGGTGCCGGTCACTGCGGCAGCTGCCACACCCCGCGCGGGCTTGGCATGCAGGAGAAAGCGCTGACCGAGGCGGATCCCGTCTACCTGAGCGGGGCGGCGCTGGATGGCTGGTATGCCCCCGACATTCGCGGCAGCCGTTACAGCAAGCAGGCGCTGATCGACCTGCTGAAAACCGGCCGAAGCCAACATGAAGCGGTCGCGGGCCCCATGGGGGAAGTGATCACTCACAGCAGCCAGTATTTCAGCGACGCCGATCTGGCCAGCATCGCCACCTATCTGACCGATCTGAAAGATGAACCGGTGGCGGAGAAAGGGGCCCGCGCCTACGCCAGTGCCAGCGGCAAGGCGGACTACGCCATGTACTGCTCCACCTGTCACGGGGTCAACGGCCAGGGCAATGACCACGTCATCCCCTCGCTGGTCAACAACCGCACCGTGCTGGCAAGCGATCCGTCGAGCCTGATCAACGTGCTGCTGCACGGCGCCGAAACACCGGTCACCCACGACCATCTGGGTTACCACATGCCGGGCTATGGCTGGACCATGGATGACGAGCGGCTCGCCGAGCTGGTCAACACCCTGCGCGCCTCCTGGGGCAATGAAGGCACCGCCGTCAAGGCGGCAGCGGTCAAGGCCCAGCGCGAGCTGCACGGCAAGGAGTAAGGGCTGTCAGCTCTCTCTTGGCCAAGTGCCATAAAAAACGGGCCTCCACTGGAGGCCCGTTTGCTATCGATTAACCACGTTCCGGTGCTTATCCCTTTCGGGATTTTGGCCCCGGCAGTGGCGCCGTTGGCTGGCGGTAATCGCCATAGGGGAAGATATTGCGAAACCGCTGGGCCACCGGCTCGGGGATAGATCGGGAGAAGATCAGCTTGACGCCATCGCCATCACGCTGCCCCACAATGCGACCGCGCACCGTGTCGTGGCGCAGGATCTGCTTGGCATGCTCAATAAAGGCGGGTGACACCTTGCCCTGCTTGACCACTACCTTGCCGGGTGCAAGACGGATCTCGAACAGGGCACCACGCCCCAGCTTCATCAACCACCAGATCAGCGCAATCGCCACTATCAAGGAAATCCAGGCCATCTTCATCCCTCCCAAGCTCTTGATATAAGGCAGTATAAGCGGCCGTGCGCTCCGATTGTTTGGCGCCGATCACAGCCCCCGCCTCAACGTAATACCGCCCCTTTGCTCAGCAATCCTTGCCCCAGCCCACCAGCGTCTCGCGATAGAGCGCCAGCAAGGCTTCATCGCGCACCGCCACCCCGACCTGCTGCGGACGATAGGCTGCCCAGTCATCGTGGGAGTGGCGTTTGCCATCGAACTTTTGCAGGGTGTGGCCGATGGCCGGGCCGCTGGTGATAACCCGCACCGGCCCTTCGCGCAGGGTAAAGAGGGTCGGATCAATCACATAGGCGATGGCGGACGGGTCGTGGACATGGCAACCGGAGAGCCCCAGCTTCTCGGAGTAGAAGCGCAGATAGAAGCGGCTGACATCCCACACGAAGCGGCCCGGCTCCCCCGCCTCGTCGCGCAGCGCATCGAGATAGTCGCCGCTGAAGAAGCTCTGCTGGGTCACGTCCAGCCCGATGATCACCACCGGCCAGTCTGCGGTAAAAACCCGGTCGGCGGCATCGGGATCGTCGTGGATATTGGCCTCGGCATAGGGGGTGACGTTGCCGCGATGGCCGTTGACGCCAAAGGCGCCGCCCATCACTACCACCTGTTTCACCAGAGAGACAATCTCGGGCGCCTGTTGTAGCGCCAGCGCCAGATTGGTGAGCGGGCCGATAGTGACCAGGGTGATCTCCCCCGGCGCGGCTTTCACCGCCTCGACAATATATTGCCAAGCGGGGCGAGGATCCGGAGCGATAGTCACCTCCCCCGCCTCCATGTCGCCAAAGCCGCTCGGGCCGTGGACTATGGTGGTGGGGCCGACCGGCTCGCGCAGCAGCGGGGCAGCCGCGCCTTTGGCCACATCCGCCTTCATGCCGTACTTCTGCTTGAGCCAGAGGGCGTTGCGGGTGCCATTGTCGATGGTGGCGTTACCAAAAACAGTGGTAATGGCGAGCAGCTCGATGGCGGGGTGGGCCTCGGCAAACAGGATGGCCATGGCATCGTCGATACCCGGATCGGTATCCAGAATGATTTTATGGGTCATGAGAAATTCCTACGGTGACAAACCCTGCGACAAAAGGGAGAGTCTACCCGGCTGACGGCCCCGTATCCCGGCATGGGATCACAGACCGGGCCTTTGCTCCCGGCAGCGGTGGCGCTGCTGGCGACAATTAGCATAAAAAAACGCGGCCCTGTTGCCAGCGCCGCGCCCTTTATCGTTGTTCGTTATCTGCTATCTGGCAGTGATCTGCCTGACTACGACCCTCAGTGCTTGCGATGCCAGCGCGGTGAGGTCGCCTTCTCCCCCCAGGGGGTGATGCAGGGGAGCAGAGCCCCTTCAATCACCATCTCGCTACCCGCCAGCGCCTCGGCGATCTTCTGGTGCAACACCCGCAGTACTTTGCCCTCGTGCTCGGCCAGAGAGTGGCCCGCGGCAAAGAACTCCGGCTGATATTGCAGTGCCAGCTTCTGGGCGAATTCGTAGGTGTTGAAGCAATCCGGCATCCGCTCAACCACATCTTCAAGCCGGGCCAACAAGCTGTTCAGTTCCCTGGTCATAGTGCTCTCTCCGTGTAGGTTAATAGCCAAAAACTACCCCTTATTAGATAAGCCACCAACGAGCAAACCACAAAAGTGTGGGGAGACACACAGTTCTCTCTTGCGTCTGGCTTGTGGTGAACGGCAGACAGCTTGCCAGCTTTACATTCCGGTAACAAACAGCTAGATTCAGACCGACTAATCAGTCGGTCATTTTTCATGCGGAGAACAACATGGGTGCGGCGCAGCTTCAACACACTCCTGAGGATATCCTCGCCATCAAATTGTCCCTGCCGGATCAGCTGGCACGGCTCAAGCGGGCGAGTCTGGCTCACCCCATGCCAACCCTAGCCGAGCGCCGGGCGCAGCTGACCAAACTCAAACAGGCGTTGCTCGCCCACAAGGGACCGCTGTGCAAGGCGCTGACAGCAGATTATGGCCAGCGCAGCCACTACGACAGCCTGATCGCCGATGTGCTGCCCTGCATCATGCAGATCAACTACACCCAGAAGCGGCTCAAGCGCTGGATGCAGCCCCACCGCCGCCACACCGGCCTGCTGCTGGCCCCCGCCAAAGTAGAGGTGCACTTCCAGCCACTCGGGGTGGTCGGCATCATAGTGCCGTGGAACTTTCCGGTGATGCTGAGCCTCGGCCCCCTCATCACCGCCATCGCGGCAGGCAACCGGGCGATGCTGAAACTCTCCGAGTTCACCCCTCATACCAACGCCGTGCTGCGCACCATGCTCACCAGCGTGTTTGACGAAAACGAGATCGCCATCATCGAGGGAGATGCCCAGATGGCGGCGGCGTTCAGCTCACTGCCGTTCGATCACCTGCTCTTTACCGGCTCCACCATGGTGGGCAAGCTGGTGATGGCCGCCGCCGCGCCCCAGCTCACCCCCCTCACCCTTGAGCTGGGTGGCAAGAGCCCCTGTCTCATCGCCCCCGACATGCCGGTCGCCACCGCGGTCGAGCGGATGATCTTCGGCAAGAGCCTCAACGCCGGGCAGATCTGCGTCGCCCCCGACTATGTGCTGCTGCCCCGCAGCGAGGTGGATAACTTTATCGCCGCCTATCGCCGCCACTTCAGCAAGCTCTACCCGCAGGGGCTCAATAGCGCCGACTACGGCGCCATCATCAACGACCGCCAGTATCAACGTCTCGTCAGCTGGCTCGATGAAGCCGAGCAGGCGGGTGCCCAGCTCCACCCCTGTGGCAGCCCGGCCCGCGATGACCAGCGTCGCCTGCTGGTGCCCCACCTGCTGACCGGAGTGCCGGGTCAGTGTCAGGTGATGCAGCAGGAGATCTTTGGCCCGCTGCTGCCGCTCATCCCCTACGACACCCTGGAGGAGGCACTCGCCTATGTGGCCGAGCGGCCCCGCCCGCTGGCCCTCTATCTGATGAGCTTCGACCCCGAGCTGCAGGCGCGAGTGACCCGGGAGACCCACTCCGGCGGCATGGCGATCAACGAGAGCCTGTTTCAGGTGGCTGCCGACGATGTGCCGTTTGGCGGCATCGGCGCCTCCGGCATGGGCCACTATCACGGCCACGAGGGTTTTCTTACCTTCTCCAAGGCGAAAACCGTGCTGACCCGCGGCAAGTTCACCACCGGCTCCCTGATCCATCCCCCCTACCACAGCTGGATCCAGAAGCTGATGATGGCCTTCTTCCTGCGCTGATGGAGATGACCATGAACCAGGCTATCCCGCAGCCACAAACCATGACCGACAAGCGCCGCCAGATCCTGGATGCCGCCCTCGCCCTCTGCGCCGAAGATGGTCTGCAGGGGGCTGCCACCGCCCGCATCGCCAAGGCGGCCGGGGTAGCCAACGGTACTCTGTTCCACCACTTTCCGAGCAAGGAGGCGCTGATCCTCGCCCTCTATCAGGATGTAAAGACCCGGATGGGGAGCGCCATCCATGAAGCAGATCCGACCCTGCCGCTGTACGACCAGACCCGCCACTACTGGCAGCTGGCGATGGAGTGGATGCAGGCTAACCCCAATGAGCTCAAATTTGTGCTGGGTTTCTTTCACTCTCCGCTGCTGGCCAGACCGGCCCGCAGCCAGATCCTGAACGATGCCCTGCGCTTTCTGCCTGCTCTGCTGGCAAAGGGGCAGGCCAGCGGCGAGCTGATGCAGGCCCCAGCGCCACTGTTGCTGGAGGTGTGTCAGGGCCAGTTCCTCGCCTGCGCATCACTGTTTGTCGATCAACCGGAGCTGGGAGAGGACGACTACTGGCAAGCCAGTGCCTTTGCCCTCTTCTGGTCAGCCATCTCAGGAGCCAACCCCTATGACAACTCCGACCGTTGAATCTCTGGCCGCACTTGGCCGCCGCCTCTGGATCACCACACTGCTCTGGGTGGTGGGTCGTACCCTCTGCCGCGCCGCCCGCACCGACGAGGCAGTACGCCGTGAATTGGCGCCGTTGCCGGACGGGCTGGCTATTCGCCTCGAAGTGGGCGGCATCGGCTACGCCATGAACATGCACAAGCAGGGTGGCCGCTGGTATCCCGGCGCGCCAGCCGCCCCTCATGCCACCATCCATCCGCTACGGGTGCGCTTCAAGCATCCCAATATCGCCTTTCGCGCCCTGAGTTTTCGGCTCGGGGTCAATCAGGCATTTGGCGAAAACCGGCTGCTGGTGGAGGGAGATCTGACCGTTGCCATGCATCTGGTGCGGGGGCTTGAGCAGTTGCAGTCCCTGATCCTGCCCGCTTTTATCGCGCGGCCGCTGCTGCGCCACTATCCCGCCCCGACCAACAAGATCGGCCGGGCCTGCAACATCTATCTGGGTCTGGTGACCGGCTAACGTGCAAGGAGCCTTGAAATGAGCCGCTATTACGATTTCTTCTGCCCGGTCAAACTGCTGGCCGGTGAACAGGCGCTGGAGCAAATGGCCAGCGAGCTGGCCAGCCTAGGGGCCCGTCGCCCGCTGCTGCTGACCGACAAGGGGGTCAATGCCACCGGCCTTGCCACCCTGCTGGCCAATGTGCTGGCCGAGGGGGAGCTGCCAGTCGCCGCCATCTGGGACGAGATCCCGGCCGACTCTTCCACCGCCGTGGTGGAGCGGATCGCCAAACGCTATCGCGAGCTCGACTGCGACAGTCTGGTGGCGCTGGGGGGCGGCTCGGTCATCGACACCGCCAAGGCGGTCAATATTCTCACTTCCATGGGGGGGGATCATCTGCTCGACTACTCGGGCGCCGGTTGCCTGACCCGTCCCCTCAAACCGCTGGCGGTGGTGCCCACCACGGCGGGCACAGGATCAGAAGTGACATTGGTTGCAGTGATCAAGGATGAGGCGAGCGGGCGCAAGGTGCCCTTCACCTCCCCCTTCTTGCTGCCCCAGCTGGCGGTGCTCGACCCGCGCCTGACCCAGGGACTGCCCCTCAATATCACCGCCGCCACTGCCATGGACGCCATGACCCACGCCATCGAGGCTTTTATCGGTACCGCCAAGAACCCGGTGAGCGATGCACTGGCCCTGATGGCGGTGGAGAAGATCGCCAGCGCCCTGCCGCAAATCATCCACGACCCGCAAAACAAACAGCTGCGACTGCAACTGGCGGAAGGATCCACGCTGGCTGGCATGGCATTCTCCAACTCCATGGTGGGGCTGGTGCACGCCCTCGGCCACAGTCTGGGAGCCCGCTGCCATCTGCCCCATGGGCTGTGCATGAACCTCTTTTTGCCGACCGTGCTCGACTACAACCGCCCTGAGGTGGATAGCGAGTTGGCCCGGCTGCTGTTGCCGCTGGTGGGGGCAGAGCGCTTTGCTGCCACCCCGGCCCATCAGCGGGCGGAGGCGACCATCACAGCCATTCGCACCCTGCGCGACACCTTGTGGCAAGCGGTCAAGCTGCCGCGCACCATGAGCGAGGCGGGGGTAAGCGATCGCTCGCTACTGACCGAGATACGCGATCTGGCGGTCAACGACGGCGCCCTGCTGTTCAATCGCAAGGACGCCGACCGTGAGCAGTTACTCACCCTGCTGGAGCGAGCCTGGGCCTGATCCCTCCCCTTTGCCAACACTCTTGTGCTGACATTAACGCGGTGCCCGACTCACCATCGGGCACCTTGATCTACATCGCGATATCGATGTGCCCTCTGTCAAAGGGGGATGATATTGACCACGGGCTCTCATTATCTGTTCTATACCTTGGCTAACAGTTATGTTGTGCCGAGAGACCCAACTTTATGCCAGAGGTGCCCACCATGAGCGACATCATCCATCAGGCCAACCAGCAGCAGTTCATCTGTATGGTGGAGGGGAAAGAGTCGAGACTGCGCTACCGGCGGCTCGATGCCAAGACTATCGACGCCTACAGCACCTTCGTCCCCCCCGAGCTGCGGGTGCAGGGGATTGCCGATCAGCTGGCGCGCGCCTTCTTCAACTGGACTCAGGCGGAGGGGCTCACTATAGTGCCGAGCTGCCGCTACATTGATGTCTGGTTACGCCGCAATGCCAACAACTGAACCTCTGAACACCGTCCTCGAACAGCAATTCCAAGCCAAAACAGAAGCCCTGCTGCGGGCCGATCCGCAGCGGATGGCCTGCCTGCAAGCCGCGGCCGAGCTCAATCTGCCCGACTGGGCGCTGGGAGCAGGCTTTATCCGCAACCTCATCTGGGATCACCTTCACCACAAGGCGGTGCCCACCCCGCTCAACGATATCGACCTTATCTATCTCGATAAAACCGATCCGCAAGGGCTGGCCGAAGCGGAGCACGAAGCTTGGCTCGCCAAACGCCTGCCCGGCCAGCAGTGGGAGGTACGCAATCAGGCCCGCATGCACACTCGCCAGCTGGTAGCGCCGTTTGCCAGCAGCCTTGAGGCGCTCAGCCACTGGGTCGAGGTGCCCACCTGCATCGGCGTACGCCTCACCCGGAATGGCGAGTTCGAGTGGCTTGCCCCCTACGGCTTTGCCATCAACTGGTCGCTGCAAGTGAGTGCCAACCCCAAATGTCGCCAGGACAAACAGATTTTTACCCAGCGCATCAAGGAGAAACGCTGGCAGGCTATCTGGCCTGACCTTCAGGTAAACTGGCCATAACCTGATTGCAATCTTTCGATAACCTTGGGCACACTAGGGGAAAAGCTGGTTGTAACTCAATGGGTTAAATAATGCGCGACTTCTTCTCTCTCGAACGCTGGCTACCGGGCCTCGCCGCCCTGCTGCATTACCAGCGCGCCTGGTTGATGCCAGATCTTCGCGCCGGACTCTCGGTGGCGGCCGTGGCGCTGCCCGTCGCCATCGCCTATGCAGAACTCGCCGGAGTGGGTGCCATCGTCGGCCTCTACTCCTGCATCCTGCCCATGTTGGTCTATGCCCTGTTCGGCACCTCCCGCCAGCTGATCGTCGGCCCCGATGCCGCCACCTGCGCGGTCATTGCCGCCGTAGTGACGCCGCTGGCCGCAGGCGATCCGACCCGTCACTGGCAACTGGTGATGACCATGACCGCCATGACCGGCTTCTGGTGCCTGATTGCCAGCCGCTTCAAGCTGGGGGTGCTGGCGGACTTTCTCTCCCGCCCGATCCTGATGGGGCTGCTCAATGGTGTGGCTATCACCATCATGGTGGGCCAGCTCTCCAAGATCTTCGGCTTCACTTTCAGCGAACGTTACCTCATCGAGCGGATCGCCAGCGGGGCCACCTATATCACCCAGACCCATCTGCCGACCCTGGCCATGAGTCTGGTGGCCCTGCTCACCCTGCTGCTGGCCAAGCGCTACAAACCGGCATGGCCCTCCTCCATGGTGGCCATGGTGGTGACCGCTGCGCTGGTGTGGGGCTTTAATCTCGGCCAGTTTGATATCGCCACCCTGGGGACGGTGGGCTCCGGTCTGCCCGCCTTCCAGATGCCGGAATTCCCCCCCGGTCTGATGCGGGAGCTGGTGCTGCCTGCCCTTAACCTCGCCATGGTGAGCTTCGTCTCCATGATGCTGACCGCTCGCAGCTTTGCAGCCAAAAACGGTTACGAAATCGACGCGGACAAGGAGTTTCGGGCCCTCGGTATGGCTAACCTCGCCTCCGCGGTCTCACAGGGTTTTGCCATCAGCGGCGCGGATTCACGCACCGCGGTCAACGACGCCAACGGCGGCAAGAGCCAGCTGGTCTCTATCATCGCCGCGGCGGTGATCGCCCTCATCACCTTCTATCTGACGGCGCCGCTCAAATATATACCCACTGCCGCCCTCGGGGTGGTGCTGGTGATGGCCTCGCTGTCGCTCACCGATTTTCGCGGTCTCTGGGCACTGCGCCACTCCGATCGATCCGCCTTCTGGCTGGCGCTGGTCACCTTTATCAGCGTGCTTACCATGGGAGTGATCCCCGGGATCACCCTCGCCGTGTTGCTGGGGCTGTTCCAGTTCCTGCGCAATGTGATGCGTCCCACCGACCAGCTGCTTGGCATGGATGACGAGGGGGTGGTGCGCACCCTGGGGGACAACGAACAGGCCAAGGCGATCCCGGGTATTCTGGTCTATCGCTTCAACTCGCCGCTCACCTACTTCAACGCCCCCTACTTCAAGCGGCGGGTGCTGGCCCTGCTGGTGCAGGATCCCCGAGCCCCCAAGTGTCTGGTGATCGATGCGGTCGCCTGCTTCACCCATCAGGACATCAGCGTGATGAGCATGGTGGGGGAGTTGCACAAGGAGCTGAAACGGCGCGGCATCCATATGGTGATGGCGGGTCGCCACGGCCAGATGACCCACTGGCTAAAGCAGGCTGGCGTGCGGGTGGGCGACGAGGGGATCATCCTCTGCCCCGACATGTATCAGGCGCTGCGCCTGACCCGCTGCTATCGCGAGCCGGTGTTCAAGGATGATGCGGTGGTGGAGAGCACCACAGATGCCATCCGCTCAAATTGGCCGCAGGATGATGCCCTGCCCGACTCGGCGCGCCTCACCCTGCCAAGCGAACAGGAGGCGGGCGCCACGCCTGCCTGATCCCTTGGCCTGCTCCCCTGGCCGGTGCAATCCAGCACAAGGATTGCACCGGCCTTGGCCTTGGTGTTAAATGCGCCCCCAGAGGGCACTCCCCCGTGCCCTCCCAGCTGTTGGACATGCCATGCAATCTCAATCCCACGCAGGCCCGGGCACCCTCTTTGCGCTGACCTGGCCGCTCTTTATCGATCTCGCCCTGCACTTTCTGACCGGTGCCCTCAACACCTTCATGGTGGGTCACGTCTCCTATCAGGGAGTGGCGGCGCTGGCGGTCGGCAATCAGGTTTTCGATCTCGCCATCACATTGTTCAGCTTCGTCAGCATCGGTACCAGCGTGGTGATCACCCAGTATCTGGGGGCAGGCGATCGGGAGAAGAGTCGGGTGGTGATCCACACCGCTATCGGCTTCAACCTGCTGATCGGTCTGGTAGCGGCCATCGGCGTGATGGCAGGAGCAAGCACCATGCTGGCGCTGATGAACCTGCCTGCCAATCTGATGAGCGACGGGACGCTTTACTTGCAGATCATCGGTCTCTGCCTGTTGCCGGAAGCGGCAGCCCTCTGTCTGGCAGCCACCCTGCGCGCTCACGGCCACACCCGTCAGGCGATGTATGTGACCCTCATTGTCAACCTCATCACCTTCGTCGGCAACCTGCTGCTGCTCTACGGCTGGTTCGGCCTGCCCCAGCTTGGCGTCGCCGGTGTCGCCATCAGCACGGTCGCGGGCCGCCTGATCGGCGTGGTGCTGCTGGTGTGGCTGGTAGCCCGCAAGACCGGCATTCGACTGGTGGTGCGCGATATCGTCCACCCCAGCCGGGAGATGCTGGGCAAGGTACTCCATATCGGCCTGCCGGCGGCAGGGGAGAACCTCTCCTGGATGCTGCAGTTTATGGTGGTGACAGCCTTTGTCGGACTGCTGGGGGACAAGGCGCTGGCGACCCAATCCTACTTCTTCCAGATCTGCCTGTTTATCCTGCTGTTTGGCCTCTCCATCGGCCTTGGCAACGAGATCATCATCGGCCATCTGGCGGGGGCCAGACAGTTCGATCGCGCCTATCAGCAGCTGCTCAAAAGCCTCAAGCTGGGGCTGGCAGTCACCTGCGTCATCGCCGTGGCGGCGGCCCTCAACGGCCGCACCATCATCAGCCTCTTTACCGATGATGCCGACATCATTACCCAGGTGGCGCAACTGTTTCTTATCAGCCTTATCCTCGAGCCCGGCCGCACCTTCAATCTGGTGGTGATCAACGCCCTGCGGGCCACCGGGGATGCCCGTTTCCCCCTCTACATGGCGTTGCTCTCCATGTGGGGAATTGCCGTGCCACTCTCCTATTTCCTCGGTATCATGCAGGGTTATGGACTGGTCGGTATCTGGCTGGCGCTGGCCTGCGACGAGTGGGTGCGCGGTCTGGCCATGTTCTGGCGCTGGCGCAGTCGTCGCTGGCAAAACAAAATTCTTGTTGAAACAAAAGCGGAATCACAATGAAGAAGATAGGACTCTTGCTGGCTGCCATCCTGCTCAGCCCCCTGGCCATGGCACAAACTGCCCCTGCCGCTCCCAAGGCTCAAGCCACCCAGACCTGGTATGTGGCCCCCATTGCCATCGATGAAACCAGCGACGCCCAGAAGGCGCTGACCAAGGACTTCATGGCCCAGATGATCAAGACCATCAAGATCAACGAGTACCAGACCGGCAAGGCGGTGGGCAACACCAAGAAGCCCAAGTGGCTGATCCGCACCAAGCTGATCCCCGCCAGCAACGAACCGCTGGTCGGCAAGAAGCACCCGCAGGGTCTCACCTACGGCAAGGGCAATCCGACCCAGGAGATCGTCGGCGAGCTGTTGATGAACGGCACCCTGGTGGCCCACATCGGCCAGGGCTGGCGCGAGCCTATCGTCCCGGGCACGCCGGTGGCCGAAAAGCTCTCCATCGCCAACTATCGCTACGCCATCGGGGATCAGGCCAAGTCGGCGGATCTGGAGGAGCTGGCCGCCCAGATTGGCTTTGAAGCAGGCAAGGTGATCCACCGCGACGGCAAGCCGCTGCCCGAGAAGAAAAAGAAAAAAGAGCAGGCGGACGAAGAGAAAGAGTAACGTTGCCTGCATCCATAAAAGGGGCCAGTCGGCCCCTTCTTTGATCCTGCACCCTCACGCCAACACTGCCCCTGTTGTGACTTGTCGCACAGTTTGGCTCACCATTCAGATTGATAAATCACTTATCTTGTTTTGATTCAACAAGTTATAAATATCCCGCCGAATACTCCAAATCATTGCCCCCAAATCCGATCAGGATCACATTTATCCCCGGCACTAAGGGGTAGCTTTGGTCTTACAGGCACAATCAAACGAAACCAAGGAGGCTCCATTACATGTTCCCAGAGTACAGAGAACTCATCTCGAAACTGAAGAGCAGTGATGTCCATTTCCAGAAGAAGTTTGACTTGCACAACGACCTGGATGCGGAGATTAGAAAGTTGGAAAAGCATCACGCCAGCGACTATAGCGCCGAGGTGAGAGATCTGAAAAAACAGAAACTCAAACTGAAAGAGGAGATATACGACATCCTCAAACAACATCCACAATAGATGCCTCGAAGAATATGCGGATAAGCAATTTATCCCCCAGCCCGGCCCACGCGCCGGGCTTTTTGTTGTTTCAGTCAATTAGTTGACACCCGAGCCTACCGATCTTGCCGGTAGTTTGTTACATTTTTCCCTTGGAATTCAGGGAATAACGGTGATGATAACATGAGCAGAAAACGATCTTTTTATCATCTCTTGCTGCTTTGCCTGTTCGCATTGAGCCATCCCCTGCAGGCTCAGGAGCCTGAACTGGAGCTGTGGCACTCCCAGCAGGCCGGTTACGTGATCGACGACGTGATCGCCCGCTTCAATCAGGAGGGGAACCACAGAGTACGGGTCACCCAGATTGAGCCGGGCAAGATCAAAGCGGATCTCCTGCTGGCAGCTCAGGCCAGGGGGCTGCCTGATCTGATGCTGATCCCCTCTGATTTTATCGGCCTCTATCGCCAGATGACCCTCGCTCCCCTCCCGGCAGAGTGGTTTTCCCCCGCGCTGATGGCCAGCGCCTTGCGTTATGTCACCCTGGATCGGCAACGCTGGGGCATGCCCATGATGCAGGGCAACCATCTGATGCTGTTTTACAACAAGGCGCTGGTCTCGACTCCGGTGACCCATTGGCAGCAACTGACTGCTATCACCCCGGCCCTCAAGGCCAAGGGGGTCTACCCCGTCAGCTGGCCCTATCACGACATGTACTACTTCGCCGCCTTTTTACACACCTTTGGCGGCTCGCCGGTGACCGAAGGGCGCATCACCCTCGACAGCCCGGCCATGGTGCAGGCGCTGGAGGCCTACCGCACCGTCGCCAGCGAACAGTGGGTCGATCCCGAGTGCGACTATGACACCGCCCTCACCCGCTTCAATGAGGGCAAGAGCGCCTACCTCATCAATGGGGACTGGGCCTTCAACGATCTGGTGAAGAACATGGGGGATAAGCTGGGCGTTGCCCTGCTGCCCCACTGGCAGACGCGCCCCATGCACTCCATGAGCGGCGCCTACGTGATGGGCGCCTCCCGCCGGGCGATGGACGATGAGGATCGGCAACCCGTCATCAAGGCGCTGATGGCCTTTATTCAGCGTCAGGATATTCAGCAGTTCATCTATCGACAGGGGGCGCTGCTGCCGGTCAATCAGCAGGCCTTTGCCGCCATCAGCCACAACCCCACGCCTCGGGAAAAAGTACTGCTGGAGCAGTTCACCCTCACCACCCCCATGCCCTCCGACAGCGCCATGTCCATCGCCTGGCAAGCAATGGAGAAAGGGTTCGAGCGCTTTAAAGAGGGGATCAGTGCCGCCGACACCGCCCGCTATATGCAGCAGCTGGCCGATCAGCAGTACCGGCAGGTCAAAGCACCATGAAACATCGCACCTTTCGGCTCGGCCCGACCCTCATCATCATCCTGTTCACCGTCGCCTTGCTGCCGGCACTGCTGGCCAGCACTGTGCTGCTGATCCGCCAGCACCAGATCATCGCCCAGAGCGAGCAGTCACAGCTGGAGCGGGCCCTCACCAGCATGACCCGCGAGGCCCGCTTTCGCAGCGAGCTGATCGGCACCCAGATCAATCAACTCAGTCAGGATCGGGTGCTCCATCAGGCCCTCGACAACTTTCTCTTCTCCAGCCATGCCCGGCTGGCGCTGGCCACCTTTGTCAAATCCAACAGCCTGCTCACCTCGGCCTACCTCATCGATGACAAGGGGTTGGTGGTGGAGTACATCAATGGCCAGGCCTCCCACCTCGAGTCGAGCAACCTGATGCCGAAGCTGATGGCCTGGGGCAAGACCCGCGAGGCGAAACAGGGCAAGCATCTGCTGCTGCCCGTCGATGATCCCGTGTTGGTCGACGACATGGAGCAAAACCGCAGCGGCGGGCTGGCGCTGGTAGCCCCCATCTATCGCAACCACCAGCGCGCAGGGGTGATGCAGACCCCTTCCGGCTTCGTGATGGCCATTCTCCCCTGGCGGCAGATGGCCCAGTTGCTGGAACCCTATCTCAAGGGGAGCGAATATCTGGTGATCTCCCAGGGCGAGAACCGTCTCTACGAAGGAGCTCACCAGAGCGCCAACGCCATGGATGACAGGGAGCCAAGCAAGATGGCGCAGCCCCTGGCTATTGGCTGGCCCCAGCTGGAGCAGGAGATCACCCCCACCATCACCCTCTACAGCTACAGCAATGACAGGGTCAGCGAGCTCAATAAATCCCAACAGCTGCTGACCGTCAGCATCGCCGTCATGTTGCTGCTGGTAGCCATCGGCTGCGTCTGGCTCACCCGCTGGCTCACCCGACCGCTGCGCTCGCTGGCCGCGCTGGTGCGCAGCTATGGCAAGGGCAACTACCAGCAACGGCAGGCGCCGCTGCGCTTTGTGGAGTACGACGAGGTGCGCCAGCTGCTGCAGGAGATGGCCAGCACCATCTCGGATCAGGTGCGGGCGCTCTATCAGCAAAATGAACAGCTGCAGCAGGCCAATAGCGAGAAAGAGGCCTTCAACCAGCGGCTGCTAGGCTTCAACGACGAACTGGAGCAAGAGGTTGCCTCGCAAACGACCGCCCTGCGCTCGGCCCTGAGCCGGGAGGAGCGCAGCCGCCATATCCTGCAATCCTGGTTGCAGTTCGGTCTGCACCAGCAGCTGGATATCGATATTGCCGAGCTGGCCAGCTCCGCCCTGCTGCAACTCTCGCAGCTCTATCCTGGCCACCGCTGGGGACTGGTGATCCGCCGAGACGGGCAGCCCCACTACTCCCTGACCCAGGGGGTCGATGCCCCCTTGCGGGATGCCTTGCAGGAGAAACTGACTCAACTGATGGATGAGGAGGTCAAACACTCCGAATGCCAGTGGGATAACGCACTCTGGAAGATCATGACCCTGCCCGGCAGCCAGAGCGGCGTGCTGTTTGGCTATCTGATGGTGAGCGCAGAAGGGCTGGAGTCCGAAGACAGGGCCATCTTGCGGCTGTTTGCCAAGCAGTTGGCGGTGGGCATTGAGGGGCGCCTCTTCACCGACGAGCTGGCGCGGGTCGCCCGCACCGACAACCTCACCGGGCTCCCCAACCGGCAGGCGTTCGAAGAGACCTTCCACCACTATCAAGCAGTGCTCGCGCGCCATCCGGAGCGTCACCTCGCCCTCTTCATGCTCGACCTCAACGGCCTCAAGCGCACCAACGACCAGTATGGGCACGAGGCGGGCGACGCCCTGCTGATCCAGATGGCTCGCCAGCTGCGCACCCTCTGCCGTCAGGATGAGAAGATTTTCCGCATCGGCGGCGACGAGTTCGTGCTGCTGGCGGAGGCGGATCACCTCGCCAGCCAGCAGCTGGCTGGCAGGTTGGAGGCAAGCCAGCAGCACGCCATCGTGCAGCATGGGGAGCACAGCTTCCAGCTGCGTTTTGCCATCGGATGGAGCAGCAGCGACCAGACTCCGCTGGCGGAGCTGAGCCGGATGGCTGACGATGCCATGTATGCCAATAAGGCGCGCTTCTATCAGGGGCAGCGCTAAAAGCGGAGGTCTCTGGCGTTGGCGAGCCTTTCGCCAACGCCCTGATCAGCTCGCAAAAATGGTGCGCAACGCTAGACGCGGCGCGGACCATGACTAAGATAGGGGCTCTTGATGTCTCGATTTGGAAGGGAGTAGGAAATGGAGTTAGTACTTGGCCCACTGGAAGCCCGCGTCATCGGCTGTCTGATTGAAAAAGAGATCTGCACCCCGGATCAATATCCCCTCTCCCTTAATGCACTGGTCAACGCTTGCAACCAGAAGAGCAACCGCGAGCCGGTGCTGGAGCTCTCCGAGCTCGATATCCGCGCCGTGGTGGACGAGCTGATCCGCAAGCGGCTGGTGGTCAACACTGCAGGCTTCAACGCCCGGGTGCCCCGCTACCAGCACAGATTCTGCAACACCGAATTTGGCGAGCTGAAATTCAGTGCCCAGGAGCTTGGCATCGTCTGCGAACTGCTGCTGCGCGGCCCGCAAACCCCGGGGGAGCTGCGCTCGCGCACCAACCGCCTCTGCAGTTTCGATGATGTCACCGAGGTGGATGCGGTGCTGACCCAACTCATCGAGCGTGGCCCCTACGTGGTCAAGCTGCCGCGCGAGCCGGGCAAGCGCGAATCCCGCTACGCCCACCTGTTCAGCGGTGAGGTGGATATTCAGGCGATGATGGATGCCGCTCCCGCCGCGGCCTATGCCTCCCCTGCCGCCGACCGTCTGAGCGAGCTGGAGCAGGAGGTGAGCGAGCTCAAGAGCCGTCTCGCCGCCATGGAAGCGCGGCTGGCTGCGCTGGATGGTCAGGGCTGATCGCCTTTACCATCGCCAATCTCTATCAGGGAGCCGGGGCTGATGTCCCCGGCTCCCTGCGTTTTTTCATCGTGAGGAAGTGCCCGTGATCTCCCTGATTAAAGAGTCAGACCACCAGAAGATGCCCTGGAAAAACCAGCAGGGCACCACCAGCCAGATCCTCATCTCCCCCAAGGGGAGCAGCCTTGCCAAACTCGACTTTGACTATCGACTGAGCTCGGCCCCCATCAAGAGCGCGGGTCCCTTCTCCCCCTTTCCCGGCTATCAGCGCATTTTGCTGCCGGTGAGCGGAGCAGGCTTTGTGCTCAACGGCCACCCCTACGCCACCTTCGAGGCGGCGCACTTTAGCGGCGATGAGGAGACCCACTGCGAGTTGCTGAAAAAAGAGGTGACCGATCTGGGGCTTATCTACCACCCGGACAAGATTGCGGCCAACGTGCGGGTATTGAACCTCCCCTTCCCGCTGACCCTTACCCTCGAGCCAGAGAAGACCTACCTCTGTCACCTGCTGAGTGGCCAGCTGACTGTGCAGGGCAAAGAGGTAGCCATCAACGAGACGCTGGTGGTGACCGGGGAAGAGAGCATTCACTTCGAATGCCAGAAGAAGACCGCCATCGCCTTCTTTACCCTGCAGGCCAAATAGCGCAAAAGTCGGCGGTGTGCAGTCATGCCACGCAACACACAAACAGCAGAGATGAAAAAGCCGGGAAATCCCGGCTTTTCTATTGAGGCAACCGGCTCGATGCCGGTCAGCACCCTAGTTGACCTTGAAGGAACCCTTCATCATGGCGAAGTGGCCGGGGAAGGAGCAGAAGAAGGTGAGATCCTTGCCCGCCAGACCGTCGGTCTTGAAGGTGACGCTGCTGCTCTCGCCGCCGCCGATCAGCTTGGTGTGAGCCAGCACACGGGGATCATCCTTGGGCAGATAGCCGTTCTCGGCCCCGGCGCTCATCCCGGCAGTCGCCACGGTCTGATAGTCGGCGGTGCTGGCCAGCACCCAGTTGTGACCCATGGCGGTCACGGGCAGCTTGCCGGTATGGTTCAGGGTGACCGTCACCTCCTTGCAGGTGGCCGGCACGCTCATCTCTTTGAGGTTGTACTGCATGGCATCATTGCCTTCGATGACCAGTGCACACTCATCCGCCAGCACGGGGGCAGCCAGGGTACTCAGAAACAGCAGGGTAATCGCCTTTTTCATCATCTTCTCCTTTGATTGGCAATGGATGGCAACGACTTGGCGGATGCGGTGAACGCTTCGCAAAGATGCCGTCTAAATCGACCTTCATTTTACTCAATTGTCTTCAATCGGCTATGGCTTTTGGCCAAAGCTGCGGGCCAGGTCACCAGATGGTGCAGCACTCGCCAATATCTTTCCTCACGGATGGACGATACGACCCGCTACAGCCACAGGTTCAAAACTGTTTAATTTTTTCTGCCCTTTTCCCTCCGATTGCGCCTATCAGGGCTCGCCCGAAGGGCGCCCCTTGGCTAAGCTAGCGCCCCGATATGAACCTTCTCCAGATGAGAGCGCCGGATGATTGCGATAACCCCCGTGGCGGCCATGCGCGGCCTGCTGCTGACCCTGCTGCTGGCGCTGGCCGGCTGCCAGCCCACCCCGCCTGCCCAGACCCGTATTCAGGGCAAGACCATGGGCACCTACTATGTGGTGACCCTGAGCGATAGTTATCCCGGTGGGGAGCCCGCCCTCAAAAGTGACGTAGAAAGTTTGCTAGCCCGGATGAACAAAGAGATCTCCACCTACGATCCGGGTTCGCTCATCTCCCGTTTCAATCAGGGGCCCGCCAACACCCCGTTTGCCATCCCGCCCGCCATGGCCATCATAGTCCAGCAGGGGATTGATGCCGGTAAGCTGACCGACGGCAAGCTGGATGTGACCGTGGGGCCTCTGGTCAATCTGTGGGGCTTTGGCCCGGACAAACGGCCGGTCAAGCGGCCCGATGAGGAAGCCATCGCCGCCGCCCGCCACAAGGTAGGGATCGACAAGCTGACCCTGACCCCGCAAGGGGATCACTTCCTGCTCGAAAAAACGATCCCGGATCTCTATCTCGACCTCTCCACCCTTGGCGAGGGGGCCGCCTCTGACGAGATTGCCGCCCTGCTCGAAGGCAAGGGGGTACACAACTACCTGATCGAAGTGGCCGGTGCGGTGCGTAGCAAGGGCAACAACAGCAAGAGCTCGCCATGGAAAGTGGCCATCGTCGAACCCTCCGATCAGCCGGGGGCGTTTTCCGATATCGTCATCCCCAACGGCATGGCGCTCAGCACCGCGGGCAGCTATCGCAACTACTACGAGCTGGATGGCCAGCGTTACTCCCATATCATCGACCCCGCCACCGGCCAGCCGGTCACCCACAAGCTGGTCTCCGCCAGCGTCATCACCCCGACCGCACTGGAGGCCGATGCCCTCGATACCGCGCTGATGGTGATGGGGCCTGAAGCGGGGATGGCATTTGCCAAACAGCACCAGCTGGCGGTCTATCTCATCATCAAGACCGAACAGGGGTTCAAGGCCGAGTACACGCCGCAATTTGCTCCCTATCTGGCAGAGAAAAAACGGTGAGTTCAAGGCCCTGGCAACAGGGCCTTTTTCTTTCACTCATCGCGGGCAAAAGGCGGACAAACGGAGATGGTTCGCAATCGACAATTTGGCCAATTGCCTCTTCGGGCGCTTTGGTGGCACACTTTCTCCCATCAGCCCGTAGCGCCTCGACCCAGACAGATGCAGACACCTGAACAAGAGCCAGAAAAAAAGAGCACAGCCAAGCCACAACGCATTCTGATGGTCAATGAGCAACGCTCGTTTCAGGTGATGATGAAGGCGATGCTGCTCAATCTGGGTATCAGCAACATCACCTACTCCAATACCGCCGAGGATGCGCGGCGCCGCTGCCAGAAAGGCAGTTTCGACATCTATCTCATCGATTACGATCTCGGGGTTGGCGAGAATGGCCGCCAGTTGCTCGAGAGCCTGCGCGACAAAGATCTGATCCCGCCCCAGAGCGTGGTGATCATGGTGAGTGGCGACAGCTCCCGCGCCATGGTACTAAGCGCGCTGGAAGCCGAGCCCGACGAATACCTGATGAAGCCCTTCTCTCAGGAGCAGTTCTCGTTTCGCTTGAAGCGTGCCCTCGCCCGGCGCAACGCCCTGGCCAGCGTCTTTACCGCGCTAGCCGATGACAATCTGGCAGCCCTCATTACCGCCTGTGCCGAGCGGGCCGATGCGGTGCCCCGTTTTGCCAACTACTGCCGCTGCCTGCAGGCCGATACCCACCTCAAGCTGGGTCAGGCGCAGGAGGCGCGCTCTTTAATGCGCCAGCTGCTGGCCGGGCAGGAGAACAGCTGGGCCCGCCTGACGCTGGGCAAGGCGTGCAACACCCTGGGGCTCCACGAAGAGGCGGTCAGCCATCTGCAGGCGACCCTCAAAAATACCCCGCTGATGGTGGAGGCTCACCTCTGGCTGGCAGAATCCCTGCTGGCCCTTGGCAATGACGAGCAGGCGCAGCAGGAGCTCAGACGGGCGGTGGATATCTCCCCCCAGTCGGTGCAACTCTCCCGACGACTGGCAGAGGTGTGCCTGCAGCGCCACGACTACGCCCAGGCCAAGGATGTGCTGATGTCGCTGATCGACCTGTCGCGCAACTCGATCCATCGCACCCCCCACTATCTGGGGGCCTATATCCAGACCCTGACCCTCTACGCCCTCAACAGCAACGACAGCTACCACATCGCCAACCTGCAAAAGCAGGTCAATTCCGCCCTGTCGCGCATCCGCGACTCGTTGATGATGTCGGAGTTCAACTACCCGGTGTTCGAGCAGATCTGTCAGGCCCGGGTGCAGATTGCGCTGGGTGAGTTGCTCAAGGGCAAGAAGATGCTCTATCGCGCCAATCAGAACTGGCTCGATGAACCGGCCACCATGCCCCCCGCCCTGCTTGGCGAGACCATCCTTGCCCTCTACCAGCTCGGCGAGTTTGAATATGCCGAAAGCCTGCAAGGGCTGCTGGCGGAGGACGAAGATCGGCTGCTCACCACCTGCATTCAGGCAACCCGCGATGACAAGACGGTGCTGGAGCGGCGTCAGCGCTACCAGCAGCTCAACGATCTGGGGATCAAGGCCTATCAGAGCGGCGAGCTGGAGCAGGCCCTCGGCCATTTTCGCGAGGCCCTGCGCCGCGCCCCCGCCAATACCGGTGCCGCCCTCAACAAGATCCAGGTGCTGCTGCAACTGATGCAGAAAAACCGCAAGAGTTCGGAATTTGGTGCCGAGTGCAAAGAGACCCTGGACGTGCTCGACGGCATTCCCCTCAACCCGGCCCAGCAGGAGCGTTTTCGCAAGCTGCGTCAGGAGTTCAACCAGTTCAGCTAAGACGCCGCCACGCCCCCTTTTCCCCGCCTATGCTGAAACCAGTTCGGCAATGCGAGGGAAACGAAGATGGCGATGTGTCGTTATCTGGTGGCCGATGGCCGCCACTGCAGTGAAGAGGCTGGCGAGCACGATCTCTGCCACTGGCATGATCCCCACCATACCCATCAGGAAGCCCGCAGCGCCGAGGCGCTTGAACAGTACGTTCGCGCAGGCGGACTCTGCCACGGCCTGCAGCTGTCACGGGCCAATCTGGCGGGTCTCAATCTGGTCAACAAGGAGTCCGATCAGGGATTTTTGCTGGAGCAGTGCAACCTCTATCGCGCCAACCTGCGCGGTGGTCACCTCTACGGCCTGCGCATGAAGGGCGGCAGCCTGATGAAGGCTGATCTGAGTGATGCCAATCTCCAGTGCGCTACCCTCGATGACGTCAACCTGCTTGGCATCCGCTGGCACAACACCCGGCTCGACAACATGCAGACCGGCAAACGGGTGATGCAGGATCGCAAGGGGCGCCGCGAACGGGATCCCAAACAGGCGCGCATCTGGTTCAAGGAGGCGGAAGAGACCTACCGGGATCTGCGCAAAGCCTCCGAGGCACAGGGGATTTTCACCATGTCCGGCAACTATATCCAGCAGGAGCTCACCATGCGCCGCCTGCAACTGCCGTTCTGGTCGACCCAGCGCTTCACCTCCTGGGTGGTCGATCTCTTCTGCGGCTATGGCGAGGCCCCGATGCGGGTGGTGCTCTTCTCGTTGCTGCTCATCTTTATCTGCAGCATTTTTTACTTCTTCTGCGGACTGCATTTTCAGGGCGAGCACCTCATCTACCAGCCCGGTGCCCCGCTCGAGCAAAATGCCATCTTCCTGCTCGAATGCCTCTACTACAGCGTGGTCACCTTCACCACGTTGGGGTACGGCGACTTCACTCCGGTCGGGCTCTCCAGGATCTTCGCCGCCTTCGAGGCCTTCACCGGCAGCTTTACGCTGGCGCTGTTTGTGGTGGTATTCGTCAAGAAGATGACCCGCTGACAACCTGCCCACGATCTTGCTGCGAGGCCGTGATCAAGGCTCATGTGCTGCTCGGAATCCTCACGTATATCTATACGCTCCGGTTCCTGCGCTGCGCTTCACCTTGCTGACAGCCTCTCGCGACAGCTCATGAACAGGTTACCGAGCAGCTACGCCAGTCATAGCCCCCAAACTTGCATCCACCGCCGATTCCTAGTCCAATAGCCACTTATAAAAATGACATGAGCATCCCGGACATGAAGATCATCTCTTTCAATATCAACGGCCTGCGCGCCCGTCTGCACCAACTGCAAGCCATCATCGACAAGCACCAGCCCGATGTGATCGGCCTGCAGGAGATCAAGGTGCACGATGAAGCATTCCCGCTGGCCGATGTGGAGGCCATGGGCTATCACGTGGAGTTTCACGGCCAGAAGGCCCACTACGGGGTCGCCATCATGAGCAAGCAGAAGCCAGTCAAGGTGGAGAAAGGCTTCCCCACCGATGACGAAGAGGCCCAGCGCCGGATGATCATGGCCACCTTCGAGCGCGAAGACGGCTCTCTCATCAAGGTGATGAATGGCTACTTCCCGCAGGGTGAAAGTCAGGATCACGAGACCAAGTTCCCGGCCAAGCAGAAGTTCTACGAGGATCTGCAGCACTACCTCGAAACCAACCACACCCCGGACGACCAGCTGGTGCTGATCGGGGATATGAATATCTCCCCCACCGATCTCGACATCGGCATCGGCGAGGCGAACCGCAAACGCTGGCTGCGGGATGGCAAATGCTCCTTCCTGCCCATCGAGCGCGAATGGATGGAGCGACTGAAAGGGTTTGGCCTCACCGACACCTTCCGCGCCGCCAATCCCACCGAGTGCGAGCGTTTCTCCTGGTTTGACTACCGCTCCAAGGGCTTTGACGAGAACCGCGGCCTGCGCATCGACCTCATCATGGTCTCCGACGCCCTCAAGGACAGCGTGACCGAGACTGGTATCGACTACGAGCTGCGCGGCATCGAGAAACCCTCCGACCACGCCCCCATCTGGGCCTGCTTCGCCTGACACGGCGCAAGATTAACCGATGAGCCACGACGAATTCGTAAACTGTGAAGCGGCTCGCGGTTGCCTGCGATAAAAGGGCGTAAAAAACCCATCCAGACAAGGTGCCTTATGGCACCTTATTTTTTGCAGCAAGGAGTGGCTGGCGTGATACGGTTACGAAGAGCCCGGGCCCGGGATGAACATCCCCGAAGCCCCCCCGCCCAAATCGGAAAAGTCAGACTTTTTTCGTCAATCGGCAACCCTAATTGCCACTTTGGGAAGGTTGTGTTCAAGGTTGCCGCCCTATCATCTCCCATTCCAATCATAAAGAAGTTGTTTTTTTAATCATGAAGTTAATGATGTGTATGGAGAAACATGCTGAACGCAGCAGCCGAAATCGATCCAACAGGAGTGTGATGATGAAGGTGTCCAATGCCGGAAGAGAGGTTTACAAACGCAGCTTGCTGACCCTGGCGCTGATCAGCGGTCTGAGTGCCTGTGGCGGCGAGACGACCCAGACGGCACAGACCATGCCCGCCGTCCCTGTGGTGGTCGCCGAGGTCAAGCTGACCGATGTGCCGCTCACCACCGAGATGGTGGGAGAGACCGCCGGTTTTCGCGAGATTGATGTGCGCTCCCGGGTCAGTGGCATCCTACTCAAGCGCACTTATGTGGAAGGCCAGCCGGTTACCGCCGGTCAGGAGCTGTTTCTGATTGACCCTGAGCCCTACAAGGTGGCGCTGGAGCAGGCCAAAGGGACTTTGGCTCAGGAGCAGGCCCGTCTCAACAAGGCCCGTGCCGATCGGGATCGCATCATTCCCCTCTTCAAACGTCAGGTGGTGAGTCGCAAGGACTATGACGACACCATCGCCAACTACGAGGCGGCCATCGCAAGCCATCAGGCCGCTCAGGCCAAGGTGAAAGAGGCGGAGCTCAACCTCAGCTACACCCAGGTGACCGCCCCCATCAACGGCATGGCGAGCAAGAGCTCCCAGTCCGAGGGGAGCCTTATCTCCACCAGCGGCGACAACGGCCTGCTCACTACCATCACCCAGTTTGATCCGCTCTACGTCAACTTCTCCTACTCGGAGCAGGATCGTCTCAACTTCGAAAACTCGGTAAAGAAAGGGGTGATTGAGGCGAAGGATGCCACCACCTGGCGCACCCATATCCGTCTGGCCGATGGCTCCCTCTACCCGGAGGCGGGCAAGCTCAACTTCTCCGACAACCGGGTCGATCCGCAGACCGGCACCATCCGTGCCCGCGCCATCTTCGACAACAAGGACGGCGTACTGCTGCCAGGCCAGTTTGTCCGTATGACCATCGATCTGGGCACCCGCAAAAACGCCATCGTGGTGCCGCCGCGCGCCATCGTCCAGTCCCAGGCTGACCGCATGGTGATGGTGGTCGATGCCGACAACAAGGTAGTGCCCCGTCCGGTGACCCTGGGCGCGGCAGTCGACTCCGGCGTGCTGATCGAGAGCGGCCTGCAGGCTGGTGAGCGCTATATCGTCGAAGGCTTGATGAAGGCTCGCCCCGGCGCCGTGGTGAAACCTGTCTCTGCCGACGAGATGAAGGCGATCACCGGCAAGGTGGTCAGCCAGTCTGCGGCCAAGTAAGGAGCCCGTATGTTTTCCAAGTTCTTCATAGAACGCCCCATCTTCGCCAGCGTGATTTCGATCATTATCGTGCTGGGCGGGTTGGCGGCGATGCGTGCGCTCCCCATCGAGCAATATCCCCAGATCACCCCGCCGGTGGTCTCGGTCACGGCGTTTTATCCGGGCGCCACCCCGGAGGTGATCTCCCAGACCGTGGCTGCGCCGCTGGAGCAGCAGATCAACGGCGTCGAGCGGATGATCTACATGCAGTCGGGGTCGGCCTCCAACGGCCAGATGAACCTCAACGTCTACTTCGAGATCGGCACCGATCCGGATCAGGCCACCATCAACGTCAACAACCGGGTCTCGGCCGCCATGGCTCAGCTGCCGGAAGAGGTGAAAAAGCAGGGAGTGACGGTCAAGAAGAAATCGACCTCCATCCTGCAGGTGGTCACCCTCCAGTCACCGAACGGCTCGTTTGATACCACCTATCTGTCGAACTACGCCCTGCTCAACATTATCGACGAGCTCAAGCGGATTCCCGGCATCGGTGATACCACCTTGTTTGGCGGTACCGACTACGCCATGCGTATCTGGCTGCGGCCGGATCGACTGGCCCAGCTCGAGCTCACCCCGAGCGACGTGATTGGCGCCATTCGCGAGCAGAACACCCAGTTCGCGGCAGGCAAGATCGGTGCCCAGCCCACCACGGCCCCCATCGACTTCACCTACACGGTGCAGACCAAAGGGCGCCTTGAGGATGTGAAGGAGTTCCAGAACATCATCGTCCGCTCCATGCCCGATGGCTCCAAGATCCGGGTCCGCGATGTCGCCCGGGTCGAGCTGGGGGGCAAGGATTATGATCTGGTCGCCCGCGCCAACGGCAAACCGGCCATCGGTATTGCCACCTATCTGCAGCCGGGCGCCAACGCCGTCGCGGTCGCCGATGCGGTACACGCCACCATGGAGCGACTCAAGGAGCGCTTCCCGCAGGATATCGAGTACCAGATCCCCTACGACACCACCGAGTTCGTGAAGATCTCCATCGAAGAGGTGGTACACACCCTGTTCGAGGCGATCGTGCTGGTGTTCGTGGTGGTCTATCTGTTCCTGCAGAACTTCCGCGCCACCCTGATCCCCTGTATCGCGGTGCCGGTGTCGCTCATCGGGACCTTCGCCGGCATGCTGGTGCTCGGTTTCTCCATCAACCTGCTGACCCTGTTCGGCATGGTGCTTGCCATCGGTATCGTGGTGGATGACGCCATCGTGGTGCTCGAGAACGTCGAGCGGATCATGAGCGAGAAGAAGTGCTCCCCCAAAGAGGCTGCCATCCTCGCCATGCAGGAGGTCTCCGGTCCGGTGGTCGCCATCGTGCTGGTACTCTGCGCCGTGTTCCTGCCAGTCGCCTTTATGGGCGGCATGACAGGGGTGATGTACAAGCAGTTCGCCATCACGGTCGCGGTCTCGGTCGCCATCTCCGGTCTGGTGGCTCTGACTCTCTCTCCGGCCTTGTGCGCCGTGTTGCTGAAAGAGGGACACCACAAACCGGCCCGCTTCTTCGTCTGGTTCAACGAAAAATTTGACCAGCTGACCCGCGGCTATGTACGAGGTGTGGCCTTCCTGAACCGTCGGGTGGGGGTCGCCTTTGCCATCATCGCCGTACTGATCCTCTCCATCTACGGCCTCTTCCTGAAAGTGCCGGGCGAACTGGTACCGAACGAAGATCAGGGCTACCTCATCTCCGCCGTCATGCTGCCGGATGCCGCCGCGATGAGCCGGACCCAGGCGGTGGCGGATCAGTTCGACAAGATCGCCATGGCCAACCCCCATGTGAAGGATGTGATCACCTTCTCGGGCTTTGACATTCTCTCCAATGCCATCATCAGCAACAGCGGCATGACCTTCATTACCCTGAAGGACTGGAGTGAGCGTCAGGGGGCCGGACAGGACTCCTTCTCGCTGGCCAAGACCTTCCAGGGCTTGAGCCTGATGGGGCTGGCGGATGGCTTTGTCGCCTCCTTCAACCCGCCTCCCATTCAGGGGATGTCCACCACAGGTGGCCTTGAGGCCTATCTGCAAAACCGTGGCACCGGCAACGCCCAGGCCTTCTCCGGCGAAGTGCAGCGCTTCCTCGAAGCGGCCAAGGCGCGCCCGGAGTTTGCCAGCGTCACCAGCACCTACCGCGCCAACGTGCCGCAGGTCTATCTGGACCTGGATCGCGAAAAGGCCAAGGCGCTGGGACTGCCCATCAACGCGGTGTTCGACACCATGCAGGCCACCTTCGGCCAGGTCTATGTCAACGACTTCAACCAGTTCGGCCGTACCTACCGGGTGCAGTTGCAGTCCGAGGCAGACTATCGCGCCAAGAAGAGCGACATCCGCAACGTCTATGTCCGCTCCGACAAGGGGGAGATGATCCCGCTCAGCAGTCTGGTGACGGTGCGTGATGCCACCGGCCCCGAACTGGTCGAACGCTTCAACATCTTCCAGGCCGCCAAGATCATGGCCCAGCCCGCCCCTGGCTACAGCTCGGGTCAAGCCATCGCCGCGCTGGAAGAGGTTGCTAATGAAGCTCTGGGCAACGACGCCAAGCTGGAGTGGACCGGCTCCGCCTATCAGGAGAAAGCGGCCGCAGGCAGTGCAGGCATGGCCTTTGGTTTCGGTATCGTGATGATCTTCCTCATTCTGGCTGCCCAGTATGAACGCTGGAGCCTGCCGTTTGCGGTGATCACCGCGGTACCGTTCGCCCTGTTTGGCGCCCTGCTCGCCACCTGGCTGGTGGGGCTGACCAACAACGTCTACTTCCAGATCGGGCTGGTGACCCTGGTCGGCCTTGCCGCCAAGAACGCCATCCTGATCGTGGAGTTCGCGGTGATGAAGCACGAAGAGGGGATGAGCCTCATCGAGTCGGCACTGGAGGCGGCGCGCCTGCGTTTCCGTCCCATCGTGATGACCTCGCTCGCCTTCATCCTCGGCTGTGTGCCGTTGGTCACCTCCAGCGGGGCCGGTGCGGCAAGCCGTCACGCCCTCGGCTGGCCGGTCATCGGCGGCATGCTGGCGGCCACCTTTATCGCCATCTTCTTTATCCCGCTCTTCTTCCGCCTCATCATGAGAGGATCGGAAAAGCGCGCCAGGCAGTAACGCTCTACCTAGGCGTTCCACCGATAACAAACTACCCCCGCTCGTGCGGGGGTATTTTTTCATCTGCGGTGTGCTTCAATGACACACATCGAGACTTTTTTTCACAGGATCCGGATATGCTGGCTCAGCTCTGGCTCGCGACGACCTTGACGACCACAACCCTCTCCGCTTGTGGTCATCACGATTATCCCCCCTGGAACTGGCTGAGCGATGGCAAGATCATCGGCGTTTGTGCCGAAGTCGTCAGTACCCTCTATCAACGGTTGGGTTTGAATGTGGATCTCTCCTATGTGGGCCCCTGGGCCCGCTGTCAGCAGAAAGTGGCAAAAGGAGAGGTCGACATCAATATCTGTGCGCTGCGCAACGAAGAGAGAGCACACTACTCCCGCTTTACCCGAACACCCATGGCCATCAATGATATGGCGGTGTTCGTACGCCAACCCGGCAGCCGCTTGCTGCAGCGACGGGAGGATCTGACCGGACTGCGGGGAGCCATGATGATAGGCGTCAGCCTTGGCAGCGAAATGGATGATTTTTTGCAAGCGAATACCCGTATCTACAGGGTCAACTCCCTCAAGCAGGTATTTGGCTTGCTGGCCAGTGACCGGGTCGACTTCGTTCCCTATGGCCGCTCTTCAGGCCGCCTGTTTTTGAGCGAAAATTACCCGAGCAGCGGAATGGCTGATCTGCAGTGGCCACTGCAGCGCGGTGAGCTCTATATTTCTGTTTCACTGCAATCCCCCCATCTTGGCACCCTCGAACAGCTGGAACCCATGCTGCAAGCGCCGGGCATGAGGCAGTGGATAGATCAGCTGCTGGAGAAATACAGTGACCTCTACCTGCAACAGCAGCGCCAGCAGAAGCCTTGACCTTCTCCTGCGAGCAAGGTTTAGAGTTGGGCAACTTACCCCGTAAGGATGCCCGGATTGTCACTCACCCAGCTTGCTGCAAGATTGCCCTGCGTTGCTTTGGCCCAGCTATTGCTGGCGCTGCTGCTCGTGTGCAATCTGACTCTCTGCATCAGCTGGCATGGTTCTCCCCTCTCCTCCGAGCCGACCCCAAGCAGCGCCCAGTCGATGGTGATGTTCGATTCATCCATGGCGATGGCAGATGGCGAGATCTCTCATGCGATGGCCACCATGGGTCACCCGGGCGATGGCATGACCCTCTCCTGCCATCAGGGGGACGAGGGGTCAGCCATGGGCGATGAGTGCCAGATGCAGACCGGCGTCAATGCTCTCTCCTTCGGCGCGATGGCGCTGCTGGGTATACTGGTCGCCCTGCTGATCTTCCCCCTGCTGCTTGGCAGCAACTTCGCAGCGTCACTGCTTGATAACTGGTTGCGGGATCCCTTCCTGCGATCCCGTGGTTCCCATCCCCCCTCCTGGCCACGCCGACACCTGATGCTGTCGGTGTTACGCCACTAGAAAGTCCTTCTCTTGCGGCACAGGCAAGCTTCAACTTGCCCGTTCTCTGCCGCCTTGCCTGACCCTGTGCCTCGGCCAAACTGGTCCGCTCACAGGGAGCCGTGCGCACTGATACAGCTGCGCCCCGTTTGCCGCCAGCCCCTTTGGTGATGCCTTGCACCTCACCCGACCGGCGGCCTGCAAAAGAGAAGACGTATTATGTCACCAGCCCACTTTTCACCGTCCAAGGTTGCTGCCTTCGCGGGCGCCTTATCCTCCTGCACTTTCTGCATGCAGACCCGCGCCGGAGGCCAGTCATGAACAAGATCATCCTGATGTCGGCCCTGCTGCTCGCCCTTGGCGCCGGTGGCGGCTACTGGGCCGCCAAACAGACCTCCGATGGTGCAAGCGCCAAAGAGAAGACGCCTCTCTACTGGGTCAACCCCATGGATCCGCGCGACAAGCGCGATGCCCCCGCCAAGGACAACATGGGGATGGACTTTATCCCCGTCTATGAGGAAAAACAGGGCGGCTCACCGGGCACCGTCACCATCAGCCCAGAGATCCAGCAGAACCTGGGGGTGCGGCTCGCCAAGGTGGAGAAGCTCCCCATCCACCAGCAGATCGAGACGGTGGGCTACGTCGGCTATGACGAGGACAAGCTGGAAGCCGTCAACGCCCGCATGGCGGGCTGGATCCGCACCCTCGCCATCAAGAGCGAGGGGCAACAGGTGAGCAAGGGAAGCCTGATTTACGAGCTCTACGCCCCGGATCTGGTCAACGCCCAGCACGAGTATCTGCTCGCCCTCAATACCGCCAACCCCCTGCTGCTGCGTGCCGCCGAGGGCAAGCTCAAATCCCTGCAGGTGCCGGCGGATCAGATAGCGGCCCTCAAGCGCAGCCGCCAGGTGCAGGAGACGGTGCGCATCTATGCCCCGAGCAGCGGTTATGTCTCCGAGCTGAAGGTACGCGAGGGCCAGTATGTGGAGCCCGCCGCCGCGCTCTTTAACATCAGCACCCTCAAGCAGGTATGGGTGAGTGCCGAGGTGTTCGAGCGCCAGGCGGCCCAGCTGAAGGTGGGCGATCCGGTCACCATGACCCTCGACTATGCCCCCGGCCGCCACTGGCAGGGCCGGGTCGATTACCTCTACCCGACCCTGGATGCCGCCACCCGCACCCTCAAGGTGCGGCTGCGCTTTGCCAACCCGGACGAGTTCCTGAAACCCAATATGTTCGCCAAGGTGACGATTCAGGCGGGCAAGGGAGAGCCGCAATTGGTGGTGCCGAGCGAAGCGGTGATCCGCACCGGCAGTCAGGACAGGCTGGTGCTGGCGCTGGGGGATGGCAGCTTCAAGTCGGTGGCCGTCACTCTGGGCCCCCAGTTTGGCGACAAGCTCGCCATCAAGGCAGGGGTAGAGGCTGGGGATAACATCGTCAGCTCTGCCCAGTTCCTGCTCGACTCCGAATCGGCCATCGATTCCGACTTCCAGCGTATGACGGCGGTGCGCCCCGCCCAGGTGTGGACTCAGGGCGAGGTTGAAAGTATCGATCTGGCCAACCGTACCCTGATGGTCTCCCACCAGCCCATCCCCGAGTGGCAGTGGCCCGCCATGGAGATGGAGTTCGCCGTCGCCGACGGGGTCGATATGATCAAGCTCACCGAAGGGCAGACCCTGCATCTGCAAGTGATGCAGGAGGGGGATGAGTACCGCATCACCACCATCCATCAGGAGCAAGCGCCGACAAGCGGCGCCACAGCCAAGCCAGCAACGGATGAGATGGAGAATATGGAAGGCATGAACCATAGCCAGCATCAGATGGCGATGCCCGAGGTGGAGAAGAAGTCATGATCCCTTCCATCATTCGCTGCCTGGCAGGCAACCGCTCTCCGCTCTCTGTACTTGGCGAGAAAGGAGTTCAATCATGATCCCGTCGATTATTCGCTGGTCCATCGGCAACCGCTTTCTGGTGCTGCTATTGACCCTCATGCTCACCGCCTGGGGGCTCTGGTCGGTCAAACAGACCCCGGTGGACGCCCTGCCGGATCTCTCCGACGTGCAGGTGATCATCAAGACGGCCTATCCGGGCCAGGCGCCCCAAGTAGTTGAGGATCAGGTCACCTACCCGCTCACCACCGCCATGCTGGCGGTGCCGGGGGCCACCACGGTGCGCGGCTACTCCTTCTTCGGCGACTCCTTCGTCTATGTGCTGTTTGACGACAACACCGACCTCTACTGGGCCCGCGCCCGGGTGCTGGAGTATTTGAGTCAGGTCGCCCCCAACCTGCCCGCCTCAGCCCGACCCCAGCTCGGCCCCGATGCAACCGGGGTGGGCTGGGTCTATCAGTACGCACTGGTGGACAGAACCGGCAAGCATGACCTCAGCGAGCTCACCTCCCTGCAGAACTGGTTCCTCAAGTACGAGCTGCAGACGGTGGAGGGGGTCTCCGAGGTCGCCACCGTGGGCGGCATGGTGCGCCAGTATCAGGTGCGGGTCGATCCGGACAAACTGCGCGCCTACGGCATCCCGCTCTCCCTTATCGAGACCGCCATCAAGCAGGGCAATCAGGAGACCGGCGCCTCCGTCATCGAGATGGCGGAAGCGGAGTACATGGTGCGCTCCAACGGCTATCTGAAAAGCATCGAGGATCTGAAGCAGATCCCGCTCGGCACCAATGTGCGCGGCGCCCCGCTGCTGTTGGGTGACGTGGCGGATGTAGTCACCGGCCCCCAGAGCCGGCGCGGTCTGGCCGAGCTCAACGGCGAAGGGGAAGTTGTGGGCGGCATTATCGTCATGCGCTATGGCGAGAATGCCCAGCACACCATAGACGGGGTCAAGGCGCGGCTCGCCCAGCTGAAGAGCAGCCTGCCGGAAGGAGTAGAGATCGTCACCGTCTACGATCGCTCCGACCTTATCCAGCGCGCCATCGACAACCTCTCCGGCAAGCTGGTGGAGGAGTTCGCGGTGGTGGTGCTGGTCTGCCTCGCCTTCCTGTTCCACCTGCGCTCGTCGCTGGTGGTGGTCATCTCCTTGCCCATCGCCATCCTGACCGCCTTTATCGTCATGCACCTGCAGGGGATCAACGCCAACATCATGTCGCTGGGGGGCATCGCCATCGCCATCGGCGCCATGGTGGATGGCGCCATCGTGATGATCGAGAACGTCCACAAACACATGGAACGGGAGGCGCTCACCGACAAGAACCGCTGGCGCATCATCACCGAGGCAAGCATAGAGGTGGGGCCCGCCATCTTCTTCTCCCTGCTGATCATCACCATCAGCTTCCTGCCGGTGTTCGCGCTGGAGGCGCAGGAGGGGCGGATGTTCCACCCCCTCGCCTACACCAAGACCTACGCCATGGCAGCGGCGGCCGGGCTCGCCATCACGCTGGTGCCGGTGATCATGGGCTACTTCATCCGTGGCAAGGTGCTGGCGGAGCAAGCCAACCCGCTCAACCGCTGGCTAAGCCAGGGCTATGTGCCACTGCTCAAAGCCGTCTTGGCCCGTCCGAAAACCACTCTGGCTGTCGCCGCCGTGGTGACGGTGGCGGGCTTCTGGCCGCTCAAGTATCTGGGCTCCGAGTTCATACCGCCGCTCGATGAGGGGGATATCATGTATATGCCCACCACCGCGGCCAATATCTCGGTGGGCAAGGCGCGGGAGATTTTGCAGCAAACCGACAAGCTCATTCGCACCGTGCCCGAGGTGCAGAACGTGTTTGGCAAGGCGGGGCGCGCCGAATCGGCCACCGACCCCGCAGATCTGGTGATGATGGAGACCAGCATCCAGCTCAAGCCCCGCGATCAGTGGCGCCCCGGCATGACCCCGGAGAAGCTGAAAGAGGAGCTCGACTCTCTCATCCGTTTCCCCGGCCTCACCAACGCCTGGGTGCCCCCCATCAAGACCCGCATCGACATGCTGGCCACCGGCATCAAGACCCCGGTCGGCATCAAGATAGCGGGGCCGGATCTCAAGGTGATCCAACAACTTGGCCAGCAGCTGGAGCAGATCGTCGGCAAGGTGGAGGGGGCTGCCTCCGTCTACGCCGAGCGGGTGGCGGGCGGCCGTTACGTCAAGGTGGATATCGACCGGCTGAAAGCGGCCCGCTATGGCCTCAACATTGCCGACGTACAGGCGGTGCTCGCCACCGCAGTGGGCGGCATGGAGGTGGGCCAGACCATCGAGGGGCGCGAGCGTTACCCCATCAACCTGCGCTATCCCCAGAGCTATCGCGATTCGGTGGCGAGCCTCGAGCTGCTGCCGGTGGTCACCCCGAGTGGCGCGCGCATCGCGCTGGCGGACGTGGCCCGGGTCTACATCAGCGACGAGGCCCCCATGCTGCGCAGTGAAAATGCGCGTCTCAACGGCTGGGTCTACGTCGATATTCGCGGCCGCGATATCGGCTCGTTCGTCGATGAGGCCAAGGCCGAGGTGGGCAAGCAGCTGGTGCTGCCGGCGGGCTACGCCCTCACCTGGTCCGGCCAATACGAATACATGGAGCGGGCCAAGGCGCGCCTCGCCTACGTGGTGCCACTCACCGTCGCCATTATCGTGCTGCTGCTCTATCTGGCGTTTCGCCGCGTTCAGGAGGTACTACTCATTCTCACCACCTTGCCGCTGGCGGTGGTGGGCGGGATCTGGACACTCTGGCTGCTGGATTTCAACCTCTCGGTGGCGGTCGGGGTGGGCTTTATCGCTCTGGCCGGGGTAGCGGTGGAGACCGGCGTCCTGATGCTGGTCTACCTCAACCACGCCTGGGATGACCTCGTGGCCAGCGGCAAGCCGGACAAGGCGGGTCTGCATCGGGCGGTGATCCAGGGCGCAGCCCTGCGCCTGCGCCCCAAGATGATGACGGTGGTGACCATCATCGCCGGCCTGTTGCCCATCATGTTCATGTGGAGCCATGGCACCGGCTCCGAGGTGATGCAGCGCATCGCCGCCCCCATGATTGGCGGCATGGTAAGCGCGCTGGTGCTGACCCTCTTGGTGCTGCCCGCGGCTTATTACCTGTGGCGCAGTCGCAGCCTTGGCAAGGGCGCGAACCCACAATCTGAATAACCCGATTTCACGATCCATATTGACTGAGCGATGAGGAAACCATCATGAACTACAAAACGCTGACCCTGACATTGCTGCTTGGCCTTGCCACCCAGACCAACCTGCAAGCCGAAGAGATGATGCACCATGAAGGGCACAATATGAGCCAGACGGGTGAGATGAGCGAACAGGGCGCAATGGTGATGACCAAGGGGGTCATTACCCGCCTCGATGAGGGGAGCGGCAAGCTCGGCATCAAGCACGAGGCGATCGAGAATCTCAAGATGCCCGCCATGACCATGGTCTTTCGAGTGGCAGATCCGGCCCAGCTCAAAGGGCTCAAGGTGGGGGATGCCATCCACTTTCATGCCGAAAGCCAGAGCGGCAAGCTCACAGTGACCGCCATCCAGCCGCAATAAACGGCTCTGGCTCGCCGAAGAGGTCACGATAGACAGTGACAACGCAAGAGGGAGGCATCAGCCTCCCTCTTCTTTTGGTCAACCTGTTCATGTGGTCAACCTCTGGCACGCGATGGCACTCAGCTGCGAGTTGCCAGCAACTGCTCCACATCCTCGATCACCTTGAGGGCCGCCTGCGGGCCGCCGCTGGAGGTCCAGAGCGACCCGTCCACGGCGCCAAAGCGCTTGGCCTTGATCACCGGCAGTTGCTGGAACGCCGGGGTCTGCTCCGCCTGACGCATGGCATCCACCGCATCACCGGTGGCGCTCAGGGTACCGACCACCAGCCAGTCGGCATCCAGCAGATTGAGGGACTCAAGACTTAGGGGCGGCGAGTGAGGGGCGCCAGTCCCCTGCTGCTTGCCTGGGCGTACCAGCCCCATCGACTCCACTACGCTGCTGGCAAAGGTGCCCTGATACATAAAGCTTGGCCCCTTGGGGTTCCAGCGTACTATGCTGATGCTCTCCCCTTGGTGTTTGGCAAGCTTGCTGCGAGCCTGAGTCAACCGCTCGGCATACTGCAGCAAGAAAGTATCAGCTTGCTGGTCGCGGTTGAGGGTATGAGCGGTGCGGCGGAAGCTATCCTGCCACGGTTCCCCCCACTTGCTGGTCACCACGGTCGGCGCGATCTCCCCCAGCAAGGTCAGCAGCTCTGGACGGGTCTGGCCAGTCAGGATAAGGTCGGGCTCCAGCGCAATCAGCGACTCCAGATTGGGGCTGTCGAGATCGCCGATCACCTGGATCCCCATGCCCGCCTTGTTCAGCAAGTAGCGGGGCAAGGTAGGTTGGCCACGGCCATTGACGGCGCCGATGGGGGTCAGCCCCAGAGTCAGGGTGCTGTCGAGTTCAAGCTCGCTCAGCACCACCACCCGTTTGGGCTGGACTGGCACCTGCACCTTCTGGCCAAACGCATCGGTTACTTCACGCATCTCCTGTGCCTGAACCAGCGGCGCGGCCAGCATCAGGATGGCTGCTGCCAGGGCGGCAAAACACTTCATCATCTCACTCCTTCTCGTTGCGCGGCCCGGATAATCGGCCGCGAGGATACACTCGGCGGGCCCACAGAGCAGGCCCATATGACTCAACCCGCCGAACGCAGGGAACGGCCATGTTCGTGGCGACGGGGCACGATAATGGGCGCCCCATCGCCGGGGGCATGCAGAATATCGACACTGGTCTGATAGAGCCGGTCGATCAGGGATTTGGTCACCACCTCCCGGGCCGGGCCCATGGCGGCAATGGTCCCCTCGCCGATGGCGATCAGCTCGTCACAGTAGCGGGCCGCCATTGCCAAATCGTGGATCACCAGCAGCACGGTTTTGCCCTCGGCGGTGATGCGGTGGATTGCCTCCATCACCTCGGTCTGGTGGCCAATATCGAGAGCACTGGTGGGCTCGTCGAGCAGCACCATGTCGCTGTCCTGCGCCAAGATCATCGCCAGCCACACCCGCTGCGCCTGCCCGCCGGAGAGGGACGCAGCGCTCTGCTGCCAGATCCCCTCAAGCTGCATTCGCTCGCAGGCGCTGCGCACCATACGGGCATCCTCCTCGCCCCACTGATTGAACCAGCCCTGATGGGGGTGGCGGCCATACTGCACCAGCTGCTCCACCAGAATGCCGGCAGGCAGGGTCGGCCGCTGGGGTAGATAGGCGAGCTCCCGCGCCAACCCCTTCATGTGGTAGCTGGCGAGCGGCTTGCCCTTGAGCAGGATCTCGCCGCGTTGGGCTTTCATCTGGCCGGATAGCAGCTTGAGCAGGGTCGATTTGCCGCAGCCGTTGGGGCCGACGATCCCCACCAGCTTGCCTCTCGGCACGCTGAAGGAGATGTCCCGCAAAATGGGGGTCTGCTGATAGGCAAAATGGAGACGATTTACGGTGAGCGTCATCAGTCAGCCCTCTGGCGATCGTTAACGAGAAGAAACAGCAGCAACAGGCCGCCGAGAATGCGGGTCATGATGCCGGTCGCCACCTCATGGGGGCTGGCCAGCACCCGGACCAGGGTATCGCTGGCAAGCAGCAGCAGGGCGCCGCTGAGTGCCGCCAGCCAGAGCGGCACTACCCGGTCTTTCACCAGCCAGGAGGCAAGAATGGGGGCCGCCATGGCGATAAAGACCACGGGGCCGCCGATGGCGGTGCCGAGCGCTGCCACCAGAATGGCTTGGGCCAGAATGCCCAGCTGCACCCGATCGCCGTTGACGCCAAGCCCTCTGGCCATCTCGGGGCCAAAGCGCAGCACCGCCAGTGAGCGGGAGAGATAGACGATCCAGGGGCAGAGCAGCAGCAACAGGATGGCGATGGGGGTGATGGTGCTGTACCCCACGGCGATAAAGCTGCCCATGTTCCACAGATAGAGGGAGCTCAGGTGCAGCAGGGCCTGGGTGGACATCACGAACTGGCCGAGCGCCTCGAACAGCTCGGAGAGGCCGATGCCGATCACCACGACCAGATAGCCCTGCTCACCCGGTTTGCGGCAAAGTGCATAGAGCACCAGCGCCGCGAAGATGGCGCCGATGGGGGCTGTCCACCAGGGCCAGCTGCCCACGGTCAGGTAGAGGGAGAAGACAATGATGGCAAGGGATGCGCCGTTGTTGACCCCCACCATATCGGGGGTAGCCAGCCGATTGCGAACCAGAGTTTGCACCAGACAGCCCGAGAGCCCCATGGCCGCTCCCGCCACCACGACCCCAAGGATGCGCGGCAGCCGGATCTTGAACAGGGTGAGCTGCTCAAGCCGCGTCCCCTCCCCCAGCAGGGTGTTGACCACCCCGGCAAAACCGAGCTTGCCGCCGCCAACGCTCAGGGCCAGCAGAGCCAGCGCCAGCAGCGCCATTGCGAGCAGCGCCAGCCAGCGCCAGCTTGGCAGATGGATCAGCAAAGAGCGGTTGCCGGCCCGCAGGCAGAGCATATCGGTAGGTGTACGCATCAGCCCCTCACTTGACAGTCAGCAGGGTACGAAAGCCCCCGCGATGGACGATGGCGATCAGTACAGGCGCGCCAATCAGGGCCAGAATGACCCCGTTGGGCAGCTCGAACGGCTGGATCAGCCAACGCGCCAGAATATCGGCCAACAGCAGAAACAGCATGCCGAACAGGGCGGAGAAACAGACCTGCACCGACAGCTTCACCGGCTCCACCAGTCGGCCACAATAGGCGGCCAGAAAGCCGACAAAGCCGATGGGACCGGCGATGGCGATGGCACTGGCGGTAAACAGGGTGGCGGCAAGCAGCACGCCAATTCGCACCCGGTTGGGGCGGATCCCGAGCGCCTGGGCCTGACTGTCCCCCATCTGCATCAGGGTCAGCTGGCGACAGAGCAGCAAGGTGATGACAAACGCCACCAGCACGAAGGGCAGCACGGCTATGATGGCATCGAGATTGGCCGCCGACAGGGAGCCGAGGTTCCAGAAGCGGTACTGCTCCAGCACCATCTTGTTGGAGAGCAGCAGAAAGCTGGAGAGACCGCCGAAGGTAGCGGAGAGCGCCACCCCGACCAGAATGAGCTTGAGGGGGTTGGAGCGGCCAATCATCATGCCAAGCACCAGCACAATCACGTTACCCAGCAGCGCGCCGAGTCCGGCCCAGAGCAAATAGCCGTAGGCGGACTCCACCCCGAACCAGGTGAGCCCCACCACCAGCGCAAAGACGGCCCCGGCGTTGACCCCCAGCAGACCGGGCTCCGCCAGCGGATTGCGGGTCGCACTCTGCAACAAGGAGGCAGCCAGAGATAAAGAGGCGCCGACCACCATGGCACAGAGGGTGCGCGGCAGTCGCAAGGTATTGAGCACCATGGCAAGCTTCTCGTCACTCGCCCAAGGCGCGTCACCCATCAGGTAGCCGAACACCTCGCGGGCACCATAAACACCCGCACCGGTGGCGAGCGAGAGAGAAAGCAGTATGAACAGGAGGAATAATCCCAGCCAGAACAGCGAGGTCTGGTCTCTAAACACCCTTTAACTCCTTATGATTGCAATGCCATCTTGTTGACACAAAAGCCGTCATCCGAGGTGATACCGTGGCAACAACGGAAGCCCGCCAGTGCGGGCTCCGCTCAGCCATTACAGCTTGTAGGCCACACCGGCATAGACAGTGCGCCCGTCGAGGATCTGATCGGCCTCGGTGGCAACCCAGTCACGCTTGGTATTGGTCAGGTTGTTGAGCCCGAACTTCAGATCCAGTGCCCGGGTGGCGTTCCAGACTGCCCCGATATCCAGGGTGTGGAATCCGGCGGTGGTCTCATAGGTGGTGCCGCTCATGCGCGGAACCGGGAGGATCTGGCTGCCGGTGTAGTTCCAGCCGAGCTGGGTACTCAGGCTCTCGATGACTTGCCACTCCAGCTTGGCGTTGGCGGTATGCTCCGGCGTCCGATAGAGATCCTTGCCGCTGGTCTTGTCCTCCCCGTCGATCAGGGTGACGTTGCTGGAGAGGGTCAGGTTATCGGTGATATCAAACCAGCCACTCAGCTCTACCCCCTTGATGCGGGCCTTGCTGACGTTCTGATAGGTCATCACCGCCGGACGCCAGGTGGCGGTCCATGCCTCGCTCTGGATCTTGTCCTTGATATCGTTGTGGAAGGCGGTAACCCCGGCGCCCCAGAACGACCCATCATAGGCGGTGCCCAGCTCATAGCTGACGGCGGTTTCCGGCTTCAGATCCGGGTTGCCCACCACGGCGCAGCGACCGCGACAGGCGGCTACCGCATAATCCGGGTTGGACTGGGCAATGGTCGGCGCCTTGAACGCCTTGCCAATGCCGCCCTTGACCACCCAGTTGTCAGTCAGGCTGTAGAGGGCATACCCACGGGGGCTGAACTCGGTGCCATAGGTCTCGTGGTGATCGACCCGGCCGCTCAGGGTCAACGCCAGATCGCCAAAGCCAAACTCATCCTGCAGATAGAGCGCGCTCTGGTTGACGCTGACATCGCCCCCCTTGAGGTTGACGTTATGCTTGAGTTCGGTGATGCGGTACTCAGCACCGCTGGTCAGCAGGTGGCTGCCCAGATTACCGCTCAGCTGGCCATCGAAGGTGTGGTTGGTCTGGCTCACATCGCCGCTGGTCTTGCTCAGCGCCGTCATCAGTTCGGAGTCATCAAAGAGATCAACCTGCTCGAAGGCATAGCCAACCCGGCTGTCGAACTTATCCCAACGGCCGACGTGGGTGGCGTTGAGTCCCAGTCGCTCCATCTGCTGGATATTGCGCGGCGTCTGGCCGTAGTTGTTCCAGTGGGCCTCCCGATCGTCTTTGGCGTAGTTCATCCCCACATCCAGATCCTGACGATCGTCAATCAGCCATTTGACGTTGGAGAGGATCCCCAGCTTTTCACGCTGCTCGATGGCATCAGCCTTGGGGTTGATGCTCTGCTCGCTCTGCCAGGCATCTCTGTGGTTCCCTTCCACCACCAGGTTGGCCAGCAGTTTGTTGTCGATCAGTGCCCCGCCCACATAGGCGCTCGCCTTGTTGATATCCCCGCCATGACCGTCGGTGGGGTCACTGAAGGTATAGGTGGCCGCCGCTTCGGTCTTCTCCCCGGGTTGGCGCAAGATGACATTGACCACCCCACCCAGCGCATCGGCACCGTAGAGGGAGGAGATAGGGCCACGGATCACTTCGATACGCTCGATGGCCGCCATGGGGATGGCGGAGAGATCGAAATCATTGCCATAACCGGAGGTAAGAGCATCGCGGGAGCTGATACGCCGGCCATTGACCAGCAACAAGGTGTAATCCCCCTCCAGCCCGCGCAACTTGATCTCGCTGCGGCCGTAGCTGGTCGCAGGGCTGATATTGACCCCCGGCAACTGTTTCAGAGCGCCGGTCAGATCATTGACATTGAGCTTGTCGAGCTCGGCCCGGGTCACCACAGAGACGCTGGCCGGGGCGGTCAGCTCGCTGTGCCGGGTTTTACTCGCCGTCACCACCATAGTTTCATGAGCGGCGGAAGGCGCAGTCCCTTGGGCCAGAACTGGCAGGGCAAAAAGGGACAACACCAGCGGATGCACTGCAAATCGTCGGGATGATGTACGCATCATCAACACTCCACATAAAACAACCAAGGCCAACACCACCGACATCCCTGTCTGACCTCGCCAGACCCGGTGCAAAGTGATGGAGTTCATTGGCATGAACTGTCTCGTTCATGCCCCATCACCCCGAACATCAGTGCATTACGGCAGGCCCTGCGTTGTGCTATGCCACGCGCAGCCATCAATAACAAAAGCGCCGTACCGACTGACATCGGGACGGCGCAATACTAAATGCAAATCATTTTTATTTGCAAGCGTGAATCAGGTATTCTTTCGTATCCGCTTAATTATCCATCACATCGTGACGGGTCTGGTGATAGGCCTCTTCACTCTTGCCCCGCCGCCAGTACGGCACGGCGTAGATCGACTGGCGATCCACCTCAAGCACGGAACGAAAATGGCGGCGCAGCGGCAGCACCAGCGCCTCTTCCCCACCCAGCCAGAAGAAGCCGCCATCGCGCACCAGCGGCAGAGCAATCACATGCTCCAGCAGGCCACTGGACTCGGGCTCGCCAACAAACCAGTGACAGCGAACCCCGACCGGTAGTGTCAACGGTTGAGCATCGGCCTGATCCGGCACCAGAATCGCAATTTCCCCTCTGGCCCCGGCAGGCATCACCTCACACATCGCCATGATGGCGGGCAAGGCGGTGAGATCCCCCACCAGGCAGTAGTGATCGGCCGGTTGCAGCATGGGGTTGGGGCCACCCGGCCCGGAAAGGATCACCTTCTCTCCCGGCTTGGCATGGGTGGCAAAGGCGCTGGCGGGCCCGCCTTCACCGTGCAGCACGAAGTCGATATCAATTTCCTGCTCATCACGGCGAAACGCGCGGATGGTGTAGGTGCGGATCACCGGCTTGTCCGCAGGATTGCTCCAGCGCGGGCCGTTCGGGGTCATGGCAGGCAGCACAGGCTCTACCTGATGGGGCTGGGCCAGCATCACCTTGATATGAGCCCCGCCGCAGGTAAAGGGATAGTCAGCCAACTCGCTGCCACCAAAGGTGATGCGACGCAAATGGGGGGTGATCTGGGTAATGGCTTTGACAGTCAGCAGACGGGGACGATTGGGAGGCAGAGATGGGGACACAATGAGGCTCCTCGTTGAGTGTGTCGCTCATGCTACACGCAAATAGGAATTACTATCAAATAAGATTATTTCTCGTCTAATCGCTACAAGCTGGATTCAAACATCTCCAACCACTGGCGTACACACTCCAATCCAGAAATAGGCTTTATGCACGCTAGCTCCATGATTGGGCGAAGAAAGCAGCCGGACAACGCCACCGTCACAAAGGGTTCCATTTGCTTATTTCGACCATAGTTTTTTGAGATCAAATTTTATTTCCCAATAAGTTTCCTATCCTTAGTGAAGCAGTTAATGTAAGCACAGGATGCCAAACAGGATTGTATGATGGATGACCAGATCCTGATTATTGATGATGACGATCTCTCCCTCCCCGACGCACAGCAAGCGGGCTGGAAGGTGATGATTGTTGACGATGAGCCTGAAGTGCATCGCATCACCAAAATCACCTTGAACAAATTCGAGTTTGACAATCGCCCCATCGATTTTCTGCATGCCTATTCCGCGGCGCAGGCCAAAGAGTTGCTGGCCATCACCCCGGACGTTGCTCTGTTGCTGCTGGACGTGGTGATGGAGGTCGACCACGCTGGCCTCGATGTCGTCAAATACGTCCGTGAAGATCTGCAAAACAAGATGGTACGCATCGTGTTGCGTACCGGCCAGCCCGGCCAGGCGCCGGAAGATGACGTGGTCACCAACTACGACATCAACGACTACAAGGATAAAACCGAGCTCACCTCCCAGAAGCTGCGCACCCTGCTGCGGGCCAGCCTGCGATCCTATCGGGATATCCGCACCCTGGAGAGTAACCGTCAGGGGCTGGAAAAGGTCATCGAAGCCTCCAAGGGGATCTTTGAGAAACGTGCCCTGCGCCAGTTTGTCGAAGGCGCCCAGGAGCAGCTCAGCGCCCTGCTCCATCTGGGGGAAACCCAGATATACGACGTCAAGCAATACGCCTATGAGGTGAAGGATCAAGTATTGGAACCCCTGCTCCCTGGCCATCCTGCCATGCTCCTCACAGAAGCGCCGGAGATCCTGCGCCAGGCCATGAGCAAGCGCAGCAACGTCTATAACGCCACCCAGATGGTGCTCTACTGCCAGAATCCGCGCCACCACCTGCTGTTCCACATCGAAACCACCCGCCAGCTCAGCCAGATCGATACCAGCCTGCTGACGCTGTTTACCGAAAACATCATAGTGGCGCTGGAGAATATCCGGCTCAATGAGGTGATCGCCGACAACCAGCGGGAGATCATCTATCGCATCGGCGAACTGGTCGAAACCCGTTCAAAAGAGTCAGGACTGCACGTCAAACGAGTCGCGCTCTATACCGAACAATTCTGCCACCTGATGGGCATGAGCGAAGAGCAGAGCGAGCTGGTGAAACGTGCCTCGCCGCTCCATGACATTGGCAAGGTGGGTATTCCCGATGCCATCTTGCACAAGCCGGGCAAGCTGACACCGGAAGAGTGGGAGATCATGAAAACCCACGCCCAGCTCGGGCAGGATATGCTCTCCGGTAGCGATCTGGCACTGTTTCAGATTGGTGCCACCATCGCTGGCAACCACCATGAGAAGTGGAATGGCAGTGGCTATCCCCGCGGTCTGAAAGGGACGGATATTCCGCTGGAGGGGCGGATTGTGGCGCTGGCTGACGTGTTCGATGCCCTGGGTTCTGATCGCTGCTACAAGAAGGCGTGGCCGCTGGACAAGGTGCTGGCCCTGATTGAAGAGGAGAAGGGGCAGCATTTCGACCCCCAGCTGGTCGAGCTGATGATGGCCAATCTGGACAAGTTCCTCGAGATCCGCGAGCAGAACAAAGATGTCTATATCGGCGAACACTGATAGTCGGCTTGTTCTGTTTATTGTCTA
>NZ_LYSQ01000017.1:0-123435 GCF_001728955.1 Aeromonas sp. DNP9
AAGGAGTTGAGGCAGTTGAGGAGTTGAGGCAGTTGAGGCAGTTGAGGCAGTTGAGGCAGTTGAGGCAGTTGAGGCAGTTGAGGCAGTTGAGGCAGTTGAGGCAGGATCAGAATGGATTAAAAGAAAAGCCGGGACAAGCCCGGCTTTTTCTTTATCACTCAGCAGCTGCTTCAGCAGCGGCCGGGCGGTCTACCAGCTCAATATAAGCCATAGGGGCGTTGTCGCCTGCACGGAAACCGCATTTCAGAATGCGAGTATAACCGCCGGCGCGCTCCAGGTAGCGCGGGCCCAGTTCATTGAACAGCTTAGCCACGATCGCGTTATCGCGAGTACGGGCAAATGCCAGGCGACGATTAGCAACGCTATCAGTCTTGGCAAGGGTGATCAGCGGTTCAACTACACGACGCAGCTCTTTTGCCTTAGGCAGAGTCGTCTTGATGATCTCATGACGAACCAGGGAGCTGGCCATGTTGCGGAACATTGCCTGACGATGGCTGCTGTTCCGGTTCAGTTGACGACCACTCAAACGATGGCGCATGACCTTATCCTTCTAACTAAATCTGTGAAACCCGTAATCTGGATTACTCGTCAGCGATGCTGGCGGGCGGCCAGTTCTCAAGGCGCATGCCAAGAGACAGACCACGGGAGGCCAACACGTCCTTGATCTCAGTCAGGGACTTCTTACCGAGGTTAGGAGTCTTAAGCAACTCAACTTCGGTACGCTGTACCAGATCACCAATATAGTGGATAGCTTCTGCCTTCAGACAGTTCGCAGAACGAACTGTCAGCTCCAAATCATCGACAGGACGTAGCAGAATCGGATCAAACTCGGGTTTCTCTTCTTTCTTCTCGGGCACGCTGACATCGCGCAGATCCACGAATGCTTCCAGTTGCTCGGCCAAAATAGTGGCAGAACGACGGATGGCTTCTTCAGGATCCAGGGTACCATTGGTCTCCATGTCGATGACCAGCTTGTCCAAGTCGGTACGCTGTTCCACACGTGCTGCCTCAACATTGTAGGCAATACGAACGATGGGGCTGAACGCGGAGTCCAGCAGCAGGCGACCAATAGGACGCTCTTCGTCATCGTTGTGAACACGAGCAGAAGCAGGCACATAACCACGACCGCGCTGAACTTTCAAGCGCATGCTGATTTCAGCATTGGCACCAGTCAGGTGGCAGATTACGTGCTCCGGGTTTACGATCTCGACTTCATCACCGTGAGTGATATCACCAGCGGTAACGGGGCCTGTTCCAGACTTGGTCAGGGACAGAGTTACCTCGTCCTTGCCTTCCAGCTTCACAGCGATACCTTTCAGGTTGAGCAGGATTTCAAGAATGTCTTCCTGTACACCTTCTTTGCTGCTGTACTCATGCAGTACCCCGTCAATTTCGACTTCAGTAACTGCACAACCGGGCATAGATGACAGCAAAATACGACGCAGGGCGTTGCCCAGCGTGTGACCAAAGCCACGCTCGAGTGGCTCAAGAGTCACTTTCGCATGAGTCGGGCTAACTTGCTCGATGTCAACTAGCCGCGGTTTAAGAAAATCTGTTACAGAACCCAGCATTGTGTCCTCTCTTTAGAAGCTAGCTTTACTTGGAGTAAAGCTCGACGATCAGCTGTTCGTTAATGTCGGCAGACAGGTCGGAACGCTCTGGCAGACGCTTGAAAGCACCTTCCATTTTAGCGGCGTCAACCTCTACCCAAGTCGGCTTCTCGCGCTGACCAGCAACTTCCAGGGAAGCTTTGATACGCGCTTGCTTCTTAGCCTTCTCACGAACGCAGATCACGTCCTCAGGGGAAACCTGGAAAGAAGGAATGTTCACAACGCGACCGTTTACCATGATGGCCTTGTGGCTCACCAGCTGACGAGATTCAGCACGGGTAGCGCCGAAGCCCATACGGTAAACAACGTTGTCCAAACGACCTTCCAGCAGCTGCAACAGGTTTTCACCGGTATTACCCTTTTGACGGGCAGCGTCGCGGTAGTAGTTGCGGAACTGTTTTTCCAATACGCCGTAGATACGACGAACTTTTTGTTTCTCGCGCAGCTGAACACCGTAGTCGGACAGACGCGCTTTACGCGCACCGTGCTGACCAGGGGCGGTGTCAATCTTGCACTTAGAATCAATCGCACGAACACCTGACTTCAGGAAGAGGTCGGTGCCCTCACGACGGCTAAGCTTAAGCTTAGGACCGATATATCTTGCCATCTTCTTTCTCCAACAATCCTAGACCAAGTAGCTACAGCGTTATACGCGGCGCTTCTTGGGAGGACGACAACCGTTGTGCGGGATCGGAGTCACATCAGTAATGTTAGTGATGCGGAAACCAGCCGCGTTCAGGGCGCGGATGGAAGACTCACGACCGGGACCCGGACCTTTGACCATGACTTCCAGGTTCTTGACGCCATATTCTTTGGCCATCTCACCAGCGCGCTCGGCAGCTACCTGAGCAGCGAACGGGGTGGACTTACGAGAACCACGGAAACCGGAACCACCAGAAGTAGCCCAAGACAGAGCATTGCCCTGACGGTCAGTAATGGTCACGATTGTGTTGTTGAAAGATGCATGAACGTGCGCAATACCGTCGCTCACTTGCTTTTTAACGCGCTTGCGAGCACGAGTCGGAGTTTTAGCCATTTTCTACCTTCCCGTTACTTCTTGATAGCCTTGCGCGGACCCTTACGGGTACGAGCGTTGGTCTTGGTACGTTGACCACGAACAGGCAGGCTACGACGGTGACGCAAACCACGGTAGCAACCCAGATCCATCAATCGCTTGATGTTCATGGAAATCTGACGACGCAGGTCACCTTCAACGGTGAATTTACCTACTTGTTCACGCAGACTCTCGATCTGAGCTTCGTCCAGGTCTTTAATTTTCACATTCTCAGCGATACCGGCTGCGGCACAGATGGCCTTGGAGCGGGTACGACCGACGCCATAAATCGCAGTCAAAGCGATGACTGCATGCTTATGGTCAGGAATGTTAATGCCAGCGATACGGGCCACTATTCACTCCTACATATAGTAGATTACGACCACCACAAAGCCCGTGAGCGGATACGTGGCGGTCAACCAATACACAACAAAAGTTGGCTGGCTATATTAGCCAGCACAACTATTTGTTGCAAGTACTAACCGTAAAAAATTAGCCTTGGCGCTGTTTATGCTTTGGCTCGCTGCAAATCACACGCACCACACCGTGACGCTTGATGATTTTGCAGTTACGGCAGATTGCCTTAACGGAAGCACGAACTTTCATTGCTTAACTCCGTAACTACGCCGACCTTTAGCGGCCGTAGCCCTTCAGGTTGGCCTTCCTCAGGACGTCGCCATATTGATGAGACATCATATGGGTTTGTACCTGAGCCATGAAGTCCATGATAACTACCACGATAATCAGCAGCGAAGTGCCACCGAAGTAGAACTGTACGTTCCAGGCAGTCATCAAGAACTGGGGTACCAGACAGATAAAGGTTATATAGAGCGCACCTGCCAATGTCAGGCGAGTCATAACCTTATCGATGTAACGTGCTGTCTGCTCGCCCGGGCGAATCCCCGGGATAAAGGCTCCACTCTTCTTCAGATTATCTGCTGTCTCGCGGGGGTTGAACACCAGCGCGGTATAGAAGAAGCAGAAGAAGATAATGGCTGCTGCATACAGCATCTCGTAAAGCGGTTGACCTGGCTGCAGGATCATTGAGACCTGTTGCAGGATATCAGCTACTTTACCCTCGCCCTGACCAAACCAAGAGGTAATGGTCCCCGGGAAGAGGATGATACTGGATGCGAAAATCGCAGGAATCACACCAGCCATATTCACTTTCAACGGCAGGTGTGTGCTTTGCGCGGCAAATACCTGGCGGCCTTGTTGACGCTTGGCATAGTTAACGACGATACGACGCTGACCACGCTCCACGAACACCACAAAGTAAGTCACTGCGAAAACAATCAAGCCCAGCAACAACAACAGCAGGATGTGCAATTCCCCTTGACGTGCCTGTTCGGCCGTAGCGCCAATGGCATGCGGCAGACCAGCAACGATACCTGTGAAAATAATCAACGAGATACCATTACCAATCCCACGCTCGGTAATCTGTTCACCCAACCACATCAAAAACATGGTACCGGTGACCAGACTCACAACCGCTGTGAAATAGAAGCCCAAACCCGGATTAGTCACGAGTCCATGCATCATATTCGGCAGACCGGTTGCAATACCAATGGCCTGGAAAGTTCCCAAAACCAGCGTGCCCCAACGGGTATATTGGCTAATCTTGCGACGGCCGGATTCACCTTCTTTCTTGAGTTCAGCAAGAGCGGGGTGAACCACTGTCAGCAGCTGGATAATGATCGACGCCGAAATGTACGGCATGATCCCCAACGCAAGAATAGAAGCACGCGAGAGTGCACCACCACTGAACATGTTGAACATCTCAATGATGGTGCCCTTCTGTTGCTGGAACAACTCGGCCAGTACGGCGGCGTCAATACCAGGAATCGGCACATAAGAGCCTGCACGGAAAACGATAATCGCCCCGAGAACGAAGAGCAGACGGCTCTTCAGTTCACTCAGACCACCCTGTGCTTTAACATCCAATCCTGGTTTCTTAGCCATTGTACTGATTATTCCTCGATTTTACCGCCAGCGGCCTCGATGGCTGCACGTGCACCTTTGGTGACGGACAGACCACGAACGGTCACAGCACGGTCAATGTTGCCAGACAGAACAACTTTAGCGAATACGATGTTCTTAGTAACAACACCGGCTTGCTTCAGAGTGCTCAGATCGACCACATCACCTTCCACCATGGCGATTTCGTTCAGACGCACTTCGGCAGAAACCAAAGATTTGCGAGAGAAGAAACCGAACTTCGGCAGACGGATTTTCAAAGGCATCTGGCCGCCTTCGAAACCGTTGCGGACTTTGCCGCCACCGGAACGAGAGGTTTGGCCTTTAACACCACGACCACCAGTCTTGCCCAGGCCGGAGCCGATACCACGACCACGACGTTGTTTTTCAGGCTTGGAACCAGCGGCCGGAGACAGAGTGTTCAGACGCATGCTTAGCCCTCCACCTTAACCATGTAATAAACCTGGTTGATCATGCCGCGTACGCAAGGAGTATCTTCCAGCTCAACGGTGTGACCAATGCGACGCAGACCCAGACCACGCAGAGTCGCCTTGTGCTTTGGCAGACGGCCGATAGAGCTGCGAGTTTGAGTTACTTTTACAGTGTTAGCCATGTCGCATTACCCCAGAATTTCTTCAACGCGCAGACCACGCTTGGCAGCGATCTGTTCCGGTGATTGACCGTGAACCAGAGCGTCTACAGTAGCGCGAACAACGTTGATTGGGTTGGTGGAACCGTAGGTCTTGGCCAGCACGTTGTGGATACCGGCAACTTCCAGAACAGCACGCATAGCGCCGCCTGCAATGATACCAGTACCTTGGGAGGCCGGCTTCATGAACACGGTGGAGCCAGAGTGAACACCACGCACCGGGTGGTGCAGAGTGCCGTTGTTCAGCTCAACCTTGTTCAGGTTACGCTTAGCCTGTTCCATTGCTTTTTGAATAGCAGCCGGAACTTCACGGGCTTTACCGTAACCGTAACCTACACGGCCGTTACCATCACCCACCACGGTCAACGCGGTGAAGGACATGATACGACCACCTTTAACAGTTTTCGAAACACGGTTTACTGCAATGAGCTTTTCTTGCAGTTCGCCGGCTTGAGATTCGACTTTAGCCATCTTCGACTCCTAGCTTAGAACTGAAGACCAGCGTCACGTGCGGCAGCTGCCAGGGCAGCGATGCGACCGTGATACTTGAAACCGGAACGATCGAAAGATACGTTCTGAACGCCTTTGGCAATAGCACGCTCAGCGATAGCCTTACCTACAGCGGTAGCAGCATCTGCGTTACCGGTGTATTTCAGAGCTTCACTGATGGCTTTCTCTACTGTGGAAGCAGAGGCCAGAACTTCGGAACCGTTGGCTGCAATAACCTGCGCATAGATATGACGCGGGGTACGGTGAACAACCAGACGGGTAGCTCCCAGTTCCTGCATCTTTTTCCGAGCACGAGTAGCACGACGGAGACGAGCTGCTTTCTTGTCCATAGTGTTACCTTACTTCTTCTTAGCTTCTTTAGTACGCACTTGCTCGTTGGCATAGCGTACACCCTTGCCCTTGTAGGGCTCCGGAGCGCGGTAAGCACGGATATCGGCGGCGACTTGGCCAACCAGCTGCTTGTCGACGCCACGCAGAACGATTTCTGTAGCAGTCGGGCACTCAGCGGTCACACCAGCCGGCAGCGCATGCTCTACCGGGTGAGAGAAGCCCAGAGCCAGCGCAACAGCATTGCCCTTGATGGAGGCTTTATAACCTACACCAACCAGCTGCAGCTTGCGCTCGAAGCCTTGGGTAACACCGATTACCATGTTGTTGACCAATGCACGGGCAGTACCGGCCTGAGCGTCAGCACCAGCGATGCTGCCGCGCGGGGCGAACTTCAGTACATTGTCTTCTTTGGTCACTTCTACACCGGCGTGAATAGAGCGAACCAGAGAACCTTTACCACCTTTGATGGTCAGTTCCTGGCCGTTCAGAGTCACCTCTACGCCAGCAGGAATAGTGACGGGTGCCTTAGCAACACGAGACATTTCCTACCTCCTATTAAGCGACGTAGCAGATGATCTCACCGCCCATGCTTGCTTTGCGAGCAGCACGGTCAGTCATCACACCTTTAGACGTGGACACGATAGCAACACCGAGACCGCCCATAACTTTCGGCAGATCAGTAGTGCGCTTGTAAATACGCAGGCCTGGACGGCTTACGCGTTGGATCAGTTCTACAACTGGCTTGCCCTGGAAATATTTCAGTTCAATTTCCAGTTCCGGCTTCACGTCACCAGCTACGGAGTAGCCAGCGATGTAACCTTCTTCTTTCAGCACTTTGGCGATAGCCACTTTCAGCTTGGAAGAAGGCATGGAAACCGCAACTTTGCTCGCCGCCTGACCGTTACGGATGCGGGTCAGCATATCCGCGATCGGATCTTGCATGCTCATAAGTCTAACTCCCGAGATTCGTTACCAAGAAGCCTTCTTCAGGCCCGGAATTTCGCCCTTCATGGCATGCTCACGCACCTTGATGCGAGACAGGCCAAACTTGCGCAGGAAACCGTGCGGACGACCAGTAATATTGCAACGGTTACGCTGGCGGGACGGACTGGAATCACGGGGCAGCTGTTGCAGTTGCAGTACAGCATCCCAACGCGCTTCTTCAGAAGCGTTCATGTCAACGATGATAGCTTTCAGCTCGGCACGCTTGGTCGCGTACTTGGCTACCAGCTTGGCACGCTTTGCTTCGCGCGCTTTCATGGATGTTTTAGCCATAACCCTAACCTTACTTGCGGAATGGGAAGTTAAAGGCAGCCAGCAGAGCACGGCCTTCTTCATCGGTATTCGCGGAAGTGGTGATGGTGATATCCAGACCACGGACGCGATCGACTTTGTCATAGTCGATTTCCGGGAAGATGATCTGCTCACGCACGCCCATGGAGTAGTTACCACGACCATCGAACGCTTTAGCGTTCAGGCCACGGAAGTCACGGATACGCGGTACGGAGATGCAGATCAGCCGTTCCAGGAACTCCCACATACGCTCGCCACGCAGGGTTACTTTACAACCTATCGGGTAGCCTTCACGAATCTTGAAGCCCGCAACAGATTTGCGAGCTTTGGTGATCAGCGGCTTCTGACCGGAAATGGCAGCCATATCGGCAGCAGCATTTTCCAGCAATTTCTTGTCAGAGATCGCTTCACCAACACCCATGTTCAGGGTGATTTTCTCGATCCGAGGGACTTGCATGATAGTCTTGTAACCGAACTGCTTGGACAGTTCATTTACTACATCGGATTTGTAGTAATCATGCAGTTTCGCCATCGTTAAACTCCAATTACTTCACAAGTTCGCCGGTGGATTTGAAGAAACGGACTTTTTTGCCGTCTTCAATCCGGAAACCAACGCGGTCAGCTTTGCCAGTGGCAGAGTTGAACAGCGCTACGTTTGATACATCGATGGGGGCTTCTTTGGTGACGATACCGCCAGCCTGACCCAGTGCGGGTACCGGCTTCTGGTGTTTCTTCACCTGGTTGATGCCTTCCACGATTACCTTACCTTTTGCAATCAGGACTTGAGTGACTTTGCCACGCTTGCCCTTGTCTTTGCCGGTAAGAACAATCACTTCGTCTTCGCGACGGATTTTAGCTGCCATCGTTCGACTCCTTACAGTACTTCGGGTGCCAGGGACACAATCTTCATGAACTTCTCATTACGCAGTTCACGGGTCACCGGGCCAAAAATACGAGTACCGATTGGCTGTTGGTTGTTGTTAAGCAACACAGCCGCATTGTTGTCGAAACGGATGACAGAGCCGTCCGGACGACGAACGCCTTTACGGGTGCGTACGACCACCGCGTTATACACATCACCTTTCTTCACTTTACCGCGAGGAATGGCTTCCTTGATGGAAACCTTGATGATGTCGCCGATGCCGGCGTAACGGCGGTGCGAGCCACCCAGAACCTTAATACACATTACACTGCGAGCGCCGGAGTTGTCGGCAACACCCAGCATACTTTGCATCTGGATCATCTTAGTGCTCCGCTTTGTTTACTTCTTATCCCTAATGGGATCTGGCTGCCTTCAAAAGGCGCGAAACTATAACACAGGATTTTCAGAAAAGGTAGCCTAAAAAACAAACGGCCCCTGAAAGGGGCCGCTTGGACTACAAAGTACCGATTAGGCCTTTTCTACAACGGCAACCAGGGTCCAGGACTTGGTCTTGGACAGCGGGCGGCATTCGCGGATTTCCACGAGGTCGCCAGCTTTGCACTCGTTGTTTTCGTCATGTACGTGCAGCTTGGTAGTGCGCTTGATGATCTTACCGTAGATCGGGTGCTTTACCTTGCGCTCGATAGCAACAGTGATGGACTTGTCCATCTTGTCGCTGATTACACGACCTTGCAGAGTACGGATCTTGTCAGTCATTACGCACCTGCCTTCTCAGTCAGTACAGTCTTGATACGTGCGACGTCACGACGCACTTGTTTCAGAGTGTGAGTCTGAGCCAGCTGGCCGGTGGACGCTTGCATGCGCATGTTGAATTGCTCACGCAGCAGGCCCAGCAGCTCCTGGTTCAGTTCTTCGACGCTCTTTTGACGCAGATCTTGGGCTTTCATCACATCACCGTCTTAATTACGAAAGTGGTCTGAACAGACAGCTTAGCTGCGGCCAGGGCAAACGCTTCACGCGCCAGAGCCTCAGGTACACCGTCCATCTCGTACAGAACCTTGCCAGGCTGGATCGGGCAAACCCAGTATTCCACGTTACCCTTACCTTTACCCATACGAACTTCGAGGGGCTTTTCGGTGATGGGCTTGTCCGGGAACACACGGATCCAGATCTTACCTTGACGCTTAACGTGACGGGTCATGGCACGACGGGCTGCTTCGATTTGACGAGCAGTCAGTTGACCACGGGATGTCGCCTTCAGGCCAAAGGTACCGAAGGATACTTCGTTACCAGAGGTGGCCAGACCGCGGTTACGACCCTTGTGGGTCTTGCGGAATTTAGTACGCTTAGGTTGCAACATTTACCGAATCTCCTTACTTAGCAGCGCGGCGCTTGTTGTCACGCTTGGGCTTTGCAGGAGCTTGCTCTTGAGCAGCGGCAGCGTTAACAGCAGCCAGACCGCCCAGAACTTCGCCCTTGAAGATCCAAACTTTAACGCCGATCACACCGTAAGTGGTGTGGGCTTCAGAAGTTGCGTAGTCGATGTCGGCACGCAGGGTGTGCAACGGCACACGACCTTCACGGTACCATTCGGTACGCGCGATTTCAGCGCCGCCCAGACGACCGGAAACTTCCACTTTGATGCCCTTGGCACCCAGGCGCATTGCGTTCTGTACGGCGCGCTTCATAGCACGACGGAACATTACACGACGCTCCAGCTGGGAAGTGATGCTGTCGGCAACGAGTTTGCCATCCAGCTCCGGCTTGCGGACTTCGGAAATGTTGATCTGAGCAGGCACGCCAGCAATAGTGGCTACAGCTTTGCGCAGCTTCTCAACGTCTTCGCCTTTCTTACCGATTACAACACCCGGACGAGCAGTGTGAATGGTCACACGGATGCTCTTAGCCGGACGCTCAATGGTGATCTTGGACAAGGACGCGTTTTTCAGTTCCTTGGTCAGGAACTGGCGTACTTGAAAATCGCTGTACAGGTTGTCAGCGAAGTCTTTGGTGTTCGCGAACCAGGTAGAATTCCAAGGCTTGGTAATACCCAGGCGAATGCCATTAGGATGTACTTTCTGACCCATTGCTTATCTCCCAGCCTTAGCGTCGGATACCACTACAGTGATGTGAGCGGTACGCTTGAGGATACGATCCGCACGACCTTTGGCACGCGGACGGATGCGCTTCATGGAGGGACCTTCGTCGACCATGATAGTAGCAACACGCAGCGCGTCGATATCGGCGCCTTCGTTGTGCTCAGCGTTTGCAATGGCAGATTCCAGCACTTTCTTAACCAGCACTGCAGCCTTTTTCGGGCTGAAGGTCAGGATATTCAGAGCCTTGTCTACGGACAGACCACGTACTTGATCGGCTACCAGACGAGCTTTCTGGGCAGAAGTACGGGCATAACGGTGTTTAGCGATAGCTTCCATCATTTATCCCTTAGCGCTTCTTAGCCTTCTTATCAGCAGCATGGCCGCGATAAGTACGAGTCGGTGCGAATTCACCCAGTTTGTGACCGATCATTTCTTCGGTAACGAAAACCGGAACGTGCTGACGACCATTATGGACAGCGATGGTCAAACCGATCATGTTCGGGATGATCATTGAACGACGGGACCAGGTTTTAACCGGCTTTTTATCCCCGCTTTCCACCGCTTTCTCTACCTTCTTCAGCAAGTGCAGGTCAATAAATGGACCCTTCTTGAGAGAACGTGGCATGGTGATTCCTCTATGTTAACAATTACTTGTTACGACGACGTACGATGTACTTGTCGGTACGCTTGTTCTTACGGGTCTTGAAGCCTTTAGCCTTCTGGCCCCATGGGGACACAGGCTGCATGCCCTTGTTACGACCCTCACCACCACCGTGCGGGTGGTCAACCGGGTTCATCGCCATACCGCGAACGGTCGGACGAATACCACGCCAGCGGTTTGCACCGGCTTTACCCAGTTGACGCAACATGTGCTCGGAGTTACCGACTTCACCGATGGTAGCGCGGCACTCGGCCAGAACTTTACGTACTTCGCCGGAACGCAGACGCAGAGTTACATAGTTACCTTCACGAGCCAGGATCTGGATGAAAGTACCAGCGGAACGAGCCAGCTGTGCACCTTTACCAGGCTTCATCTCTACAGCGTGAACGGTAGAACCAACCGGGATGTTGCGCATCGGCAGGGCGTTACCTACCTTGATGGCTGCATCAGCACCAGAAGCGATCGCGTCACCAGCTTTCAGGCCTTTCGGAGCCAGGATGTAACGACGCTCACCGTCTGCATACAACACCAGAGCGATGTTAGCGGTACGGTTCGGATCGTATTCCAGGCGCTCTACTTTAGCCGGGATACCGTCTTTGTCGCGCTTGAAGTCGACGATACGGTAGTGCTGCTTGTGACCACCACCGATATGACGGGTAGTGATACGGCCGTTGTTGTTACGACCACCGGACTTGCTTTTGCTGTCCAGCAGAGCGGCGAAGGGCTTGCCCTTGTACAGCTCTTGATTGACGATCTTGACGACGTGGCGGCGGCCCGGAGAAGTAGGCTTGCACTTAACGATTGCCATTTTTGAGAACTCCTCTTACTCGGCTGCGCCCATGAAGTCGATGTCCTGACCAGCTTTCAGGGTCACATAAGCCTTTTTCCAATCGGAACGACGGCCTACGCGTGCACCTGCGCGCTTGGTCTTACCCTTCATGTTCAGGGTACGGACGGTCTCAACTTCGACCTCGAACAGTTTCGCAACTGCAGCTTTGACTTCCGCCTTAGTAGCATCAACAGCAACTTTGAACACGATAGTGTTCTGCTTTTCTGCAACCATGGTGCTCTTTTCAGAGATGTGCGGAGCCTTCAGAACTTTCAGCAGACGCTCTTCACGGATCATGCCAGCATCTCCTCGATTTGCTTAACTGCGTCAGCAGTCATCAGAACCTTGTCGAAAGCGATCAGGCTGACCGGGTCGATACCGGCAACGTCACGCACGTCAACTTTGTACAGGTTGCGAGCAGCCAGGAACAGGTTCTCATCGACTTCAGCAGTCACGATCAGAACGTCAGTCAGTTCCATTTCTTTCAGCTTGGCGATCAGTTCTTTGGTCTTCGGAGCTTCGATGCCGAACTTCTCAACAACGATCAGGCGCTCTTGACGTACCAGCTCGGACAGAATGCTACGGATAGCGCCGCGGTACATCTTCTTGTTTACTTTCTGGCTGTGATCTTGCGGCTTAGCAGCAAAAGTCACACCACCGGAACGCCAGATGGGCGAACGGATGGAGCCAGCACGGGCACGACCAGTACCCTTCTGACGCCACGGCTTTTTGCCGCCACCAGACACTTCAGAGCGAGTCAGCTGCGCACGAGTACCCTGACGGGCACCAGCGGCATATGCAACGACGACCTGGTGAACCAGAGCTTCGTTGAATTCGCGCCCGAAGGTAGTCTCGGAAACTTCAAGAGCGCTCTTGGCGTCTTTCATTACCAATTCCATTACTATCTCCTCAGACGTTACGCTTTGACGGCAGGTTTGACGATCACGTTGCCGTTGGTTGCACCCGGTACTGCACCTTTGATGAGCAGCAGGTTGCGTTCAGCGTCAACACGAACCAGTTCCAGGTTCTGAGTCGTTACACGCTCAGCACCCATGTGACCAGCCATCTTTTTGCCCTTGAATACACGACCCGGAGTCTGGTTCTGACCGATAGAACCCGGAACGCGGTGAGACAAGGAGTTACCGTGGGTCATATCCTGGGTGCGGAAGTTGTGGCGCTTAACAGTACCAGCAAAGCCCTTACCTTTGGATGTGCCGGTAACGTCTACCAGCTTAACGTCAGCGAGAAGATCTACTTTCAGCTCGCTACCAACAGTGAAAGTTTCACCGTTGTTCAGGCGGAATTCCCACAGACCGCGACCGGCTTCTACACCAGCTTTGGCGAAGTGGCCAGCTTCCGGCTTGGTCACACGGCTGGCTTTTTTGGCGCCAGTGGTAACCTGAATAGCGTTGTAGCCGTCGGTTTCTACAGATTTGACCTGAGTTACACGGTTAGCTTCAACTTCGATAACAGTCACCGGGATAGAAACGCCATCTTCAGTGAAGATGCGAGTCATACCCACTTTGCGACCTACAAGACCGATTGTCATTGTTATCAACCTCTTTCCGTAATTAACCCAGGCTGATCTGGACGTCTACACCAGCTGCCAGATCCAGACGCATCAGGGCGTCTACGGTCTTGTCAGTCGGCTCAACGATGTCTACCAGACGCTTGTGAGTGCGGATCTCGTACTGATCACGCGCATCTTTGTTGACGTGCGGGGAGATCAGGACGGTGAAGCGCTCTTTGCGAGTCGGCAGCGGAATAGGACCGCGAACCTGCGCGCCAGTGCGCTTAGCAGTTTCAACGATTTCCGCAGTGGATTGATCAATCAGGCGATGATCAAAAGCCTTCAGGCGGATACGGATTCTTTGGTTCTGCATTGACAGAGCTCCAATAGATAAAAGAACATAAATCAACACCGCCCGACCGAGATTTCTCCCGCCAGAGGTGTGATTTTTCACGTTTCCCCCCATATCGGGAGGACTGTATGGCTGGCTCCTGTAAACAGGAAACTCAGCAGCAGACATATCGTCTGGCTTACCTCATGGGTAAGCGGAGGGGATTATACGGATTTTTCAAATTTGCGCAAGGGAGAGCGAACAGATTATGCGCAGTTTTATGTGACAGATGGATCTGGCCTGGGGCAATGCACTCTGCTACCAACACCCAGGTAACGACAATGTTACAAGCCGACTGGTAGACTGTGCGCTTGCCTCTGTCAGTGGAACGACATCCCATGCTCAAAGATCAAAAGAAAGCCTATCAGTATGGCCTTTGCGCCGTTGCCCTCTGGTCGACGGTCGCCACAGCCTTCAAGATCTCCCTCGCCTATTTCGAACCTGTGCAACTGTTGCTTGTGGCCGCCTTCACCTCGACTCTCACGCTGACAGCCGTCGTCGCCAAACAGGGCAAACTGCCGCTGCTGGGAAGCTACATCAAGGCCCGCCCTTTCTACTACCTGACTCTGGGCGTGCTGAATCCCTTTCTCTATTACCTGTTGCTGTTCAAAGCCTATGATCTGCTGCCTGCCCAGCAGGCACAGACCCTCAACTACACCTGGGCCATTACCCTCAGTCTGCTGGCCGTCCCCTTCCTCGGCCAGAAGCTGCGTCGGCGTGATGGCGTCGCTATCGTGCTGGGGTATTTTGGCGCGCTGGTGATCGCCACCAGAGGGGATGTATTCGGCCTGCAGTTCGACAGCCCCCTCGGCGTGACGCTGGCGCTGGTCTCGACCCTCATCTGGGCCAGCTACTGGATCCTCAACACCCGCAATCAGGGAGATCCCATTGTCAGCCTGTTGCTCGGCTTTATGATCAGCCTGCCTTTTATCGTCGTGGCGACCTGGTTGCTCTCCGATTTTGCCATGACCGCCTGGCAGGGATGGGCTGGAGCCATCTATGTGGGACTGTTCGAAATGGGTTTCGGTTTCGTGCTCTGGCTGATGGCGCTGCGCCATGCCACCAACACGGCCCCCATCAGCAACCTCATCTTTATCTCGCCGTTTGCCTCACTGGTGCAGCTCAATCTGCTGATCGGCGAAACCATCCATCCGGCCACCCCCATCGGGTTGGCGCTCATCGTTGCCGCCCTGCTGATCCAGCAGCTCAAGTACGGCAAACGCTATCGAGCATCAGTCGAAACCAAGAGCTGACCATGCAGAAGGGCGTATCCACAGATACGCCCTTCTCTCAATCCATCCACTCCTGTGGCTGATGTTTCGGCAGCCGCATCTCGACCAACAAGCCGCCGAGATCCGAGCTTCCCAACCGGATAGTGCCGTGGTGCTGGGCGACTATCTTGGCCACGATGGCCAACCCCAAGCCACTACCGCCGACGGTCCGCGCCACATTCCCCTGAGTAAACGGTTTGAGCACCCGGGAATAGTCCTGCTCCGGAATGCCGGGGCCATCATCGGAGAGGCGCAAGCGCACCCAGTGCCCATCGTCCTTCAGCTCGGCATGCAAACGGCTCGCCCCATAACGCTGCGAGTTGCTTGAGAGGTTGTTCAACACCCGCCGGATGCTGACCGGATTGCAGGCCACCCGCACCGCCTCTTGCGGCAGCGCCAGATCAACTTCCAGTCCCTGCTCCGAGTAGATCAGCAAGGTATCATGCACCAGCTGGGTCAGGTCGATAGGCTCCAAATCCTGCCCCTCGTCCGGACGGATGTAATCGATGAACTGATCGATGATGGCATTGGACTCATCGATATCGGCATTGATGCTCTCCTTGAGGTACTCGTCACCGGAGGACATCATCTCGGTGGCCAGCCGGATGCGGGTCAGCGGGGTACGCAGATCGTGGGAAACCCCCGCCATCATCAGGTTACGCTCTTCGATTAGGCTCTTGATGGAGTGCGACATATGGTTGAAGGTGCGGGTCAGTCGCCTTACTTCCCGTGAACCCAGCTCCCCCAGCGCCTCGGGGAAATGCCCTCTGGCCACCGCAACAGCGCCAGCTTCGAGATCCTCGAGCGGGCGCACCAGCTGCCGGGCAAAGCGCCAGGCCGCAAACAGAGTGATCACCAGCAGCACGCTCAGATAGATGATGAGGGGTTCGATATCGTCATCTTCAATCTCGGTCAGCGGAATCCGCACCCAGATTTTGCTGGCCTGCGGCGGCTGGATCCAGATGATGTAGTGATCCTGGATCTCGACCCGCACCTTGGCTGGGCCACCCAGTTCGCGGCTGATGTTCTCCTCCAGATAGGGGTACGGCTTGGCCTCGTTGAAGCCATGCTGCACCGCCTCGCTCTGGGTATAGATATCGGTACCGGTCGTCACATAGACCAGCGCCTCGGCATCTTCGCTCAGCGCCAGTTGTTCAGTGTTGACCGGAAAGATCAGCTTGACCTGATTGGCCAGCAAGTGACTGATCTGCTTGACGGTTGGCGCCAGCAGATAGTTGTAGAAGGTGACGTAGGAGACCGCTTGATAGACCACCAGGACGGCGGCCAGAAACCAGAGCATGCGCGAGAACATGCTGCCGACCTTTTTCATGCACCGTCACCATCTGGCACGAACACATACCCCAGACCCCAGACGGTCTGCAGGTAGCGGGGCTGGGCCGGATCCTGCTCCAGCAGGCGGCGCAGGCGAGAGACCTGCACGTCGATGCTGCGCTCGGTGGCGGTGTATTCACGGCCACGGGCCAGATTCATCAGCTTGTCGCGGGAGAGCGGCTCGCGCGGATGGCTGACCAGCACCTTGAGCACCGCAAATTCACCGCTGGTGAGCGCCATCGGCTCGCCATCCCGACTCAGCTCGCGGGTCGCGAGATTGAGTTGAAAAGCGCCGAAGTTGACCACCTTTTCTGCAGCAGAGGGAGCCCCCGGCAGCTCGACGGTATGGCGGCGCAGCACGGCACGGATCCGCGCCAGCAGTTCGCGGGGGTTAAACGGCTTGGGCAGATAGTCATCGGCCCCCATCTCGAGCCCGACTATGCGATCCACTTCATCCCCCTTGGCGGTGAGCATCAGCACCGGGATCTGGTTGCCCGCTTCCCGCAGACGGCGGCAGATGGAGAGCCCATCCTCCCCCGGCAACATCAGATCGAGCACCATCAGGCTGAAGTTTTCACGAGTCAGCAGGCGATCGGCCTGTTCGCCATTAGCCACGCCGCGCACCACGAATCCCTGCTCGGTGAGATAGCGTTCCAACAGGGAACGTAATTTCAGGTCATCGTCCACGACCAGGACCTTGTATTGCTGCTGACTCATTGCTTTGCCTCTTCATTCTTTAGCTGCCCCCAATACTAGGGGGGGATATAGCGGGAGCAAAGCACAAATATGTTACCGGTTATTACCCGTCCCGAGAGCGTGACGGCCATCAAGTCACTGCGCTGGCCATCCACATCCTGAATTGCTCCCGCCAAGCTGGCGCAATTTCTCTCGACAGCCAGAGGACAAAAGCTAATATTCCCGAGCAGTTAGCGATGAATACCCCTCTTTGACCAGGTCCGCATCACCATGAAGACAAAGCTGATCACCCGCGAAGGCTACAACAAGCTGAAAGAAGAGCTCGATTTCCTCTGGCGTCAGGAGCGCCCCGAGGTCACCAGGAAGGTGGCATGGGCCGCCAGCCTGGGGGATCGCAGCGAAAATGCCGACTACCAGTACAACAAGAAGCGGCTGCGGGAGATCGACCGACGGGTGCGTTACCTGCGCAAATGTCTCGAAGAGCTGGGGATCGTCGACTATGCCCCCGCGCAGGAGGGCAAGGTCTTCTTCGGCGCCTGGGTCGAGGTGGAAAACGAAGAGGGCGAGACCAAGCGCTTTCGCATCGTCGGCTATGACGAGATCTTCGAGCGCAAGGATTACATCTCCATCGACTCCCCCATGGCCCGCGCCCTGCTCAAGAAAGAGGTCGGCGATGAGGCCATCGTCCGTACGCCAGTTGGTGACGTCTGCTGGTATATCAACGAGATCTGCTACCCCAAATAGCCGGACTGCTTGCCACAGGCACATCCTGAGTCACAGGTGCAATGGCAAGATAAACGCCCTCCCCTGCGACTTTATCAGTCTGACTGGTGCAGACCCCGGCGCAGGGTGGCATCCCGCAACACGACCCCATATAGTGCTCACACTTGGCGCCTGATGGCGCGGACTCGACCACAGAGGCCCTCAACAACATCATGATGCAAACCATAGAGAGACAGATTGCCGGTGAGCTCAATGCTCGCCCGGAGCAGGTGCAGGCCGCAGTGCGCCTGCTGGATGAAGGCTCGACCGTGCCCTTTATTGCCCGTTACCGTAAAGAGGTGACCGGCGGTCTGGACGACAGCCAGCTGCGCACCCTGGAGAGCCGCCTCGGCTACCTGCGCGAACTGGCAGATCGCCGCCAGGTGATCCTGCGCTCCATCGAGGAGCAGGGCAAACTGACCCCAGAGCTGGCCCGCGAGCTGAACGAAGCCGACAGCAAGACCCGGCTGGAAGACCTCTATCTCCCCTACAAACCCAAGCGTCGTACCAAGGGGCAGATGGCCATCGAGGCGGGGCTGGAACCGCTGGCCGACCTGCTGCTGAGCGACCCGATGAAAGAGCCCGAACAGGAGGCGGTTCGCTTCCTCAACGCCGAGCAGGGGATCACCGACAGCAAAACGGCTCTCGATGGCGCCCGCTACATCCTGATGGAGCGCTTTGCCGAGCAGGCCGACCTGCTGGAGAAGCTGCGCGACTACCTTTGGCAAAACGCTACCCTGCGCGCTCGCATGGTGGCTGGCAAGGAGCAGGAAGGGGCCAAGTTCAAGGACTACTTCGAGCACGACGAACCGCTGCACAAGGCCCCCTCCCACCGGGTGCTGGCCATGCTGCGCGGCCGCAATGAAGGGATCCTCAATCTGGCGCTGGTCACCAGTGACGACGAGAGTGCCAGCCCCTGCGAAGGGATCATTGCCCACCACCTCAAGCTCAATCTGCAGAACCGCCCGGCCGACAAATGGCTGCAGGGGGTGGTGAGCTGGACCTGGAAGATCAAGTTGTCGCTTCAGATGGAGACCGAGCTGATCGGCCGTATCCGCGAATCGGCAGAGGAGGAGGCGATCAAGGTGTTCGCCATGAACCTCAAGGATCTGCTGATGGCGGCCCCGGCCGGCATGCGCTGCACCATGGGGCTGGATCCGGGCATCCGCACCGGGGTCAAGGTTGCCGTGGTGGATGCCACCGGCAAGCTGGTCGATCACGCCACCATCTATCCGTTCGAACCAAAACGCCAGATTGATCAGAGCCTCAAGACCCTGAGCGAGCTGTGCCAGAAACACAAGGTCGAGCTCATCAGCATCGGCAACGGCACCGCCTCGCGGGAAACCGACCGCCTGGTCAGCGATCTGTTCGAGCGCTACCCCGCCGCCAAGGCGCAGAAGATAGTAGTCAGCGAAGCGGGGGCCTCGGTCTACTCCGCCTCCGAGCTCGCCTCCCAGGAATTCCCGGATCTCGATGTCTCGATCCGTGGCGCCGTCTCCATCGCCCGCCGCCTGCAAGACCCGCTGGCCGAGTTGGTCAAGATCGACCCCAAGAGTATCGGGGTGGGCCAGTATCAGCACGATGTTGGCCAGAGCCAGCTGGCCCGCCGGCTGGATGCCGTGGTCGAGGATTGCGTGAACGCAGTTGGTGTGGATGTGAATACTGCCTCGGTCGCCCTGCTCAACCGGGTTTCCGGCCTCTCCCAGACGCTGGCCCAGAACATCGTCGCCTACCGGGATGAGCACGGCGCCTTCAAGAGCCGTCAGCAGTTGCTGAAAGTGAGCCGACTCGGCCCCAAAGCCTTCGAACAGTGTGCCGGCTTCCTGCGCATTCGCGGCGGCAGCAATCCCCTCGACAGCTCAGCGGTACACCCGGAGTCCTATCCGGTGGTGGAGCGGATCCTCGCCAAGCTGGAGCAGACCGTGGAGAGCCTGCTTGGCAACAGCAGCCTGCTGCGCAGCCTGAAACCGGCCGACTATACCGATGAGCAATTCGGCGTACCTACCGTCACCGACATCATCGGCGAGCTGGACAAGCCGGGCCGCGACCCGCGCCCCGAGTTCAAAACCGCGACCTTCAAGGAAGGTGTGGAGCAGATCAGCGACCTGGTGCCAGAGATGGTACTGGAAGGGGTGGTCACCAACGTCACCAACTTCGGCGCCTTCGTCGATATCGGTGTTCATCAGGACGGTCTGGTGCACATCTCCTCCCTGACCGACCGTTTCGTCAAGGATCCCCGTGAGGTGGTCAAGGCGGGCGACATTGTGCGGGTCAAGGTGCTGGAAGTGGACGCCCCGCGCAAGCGAATCAGTCTGACCATGCGTCTCGACGAAAAGGCAGGGCAACCCGCCCGCAAGCCGGCTGAAGCGCGCAACAGCAGTGCTGGCAACGCTAAGCCAAGAAATGAGCCGCACCAAAGCCCCCCTATGGGTGGTGTCATGGGCAACGCCTTCGCGGCGGCGCTCTCCAAAGCGAAAAAGTAACGACACCTTCCAGAACACCTCTGAATGCAAAAAGCCCCGCAAGGGGCTTTTTTACACGCGAAGCTCAGGATCACTGCGTCAGGGCAGCAAGAATACTCTCGGGCTCTCCATGCTGGGCCAGCACCTCCCGCAGTCGGTTGAATGCCTTGCAGGCCTCTTGTGGATACTTGCCGTAAGAGACGACGCCGGTGTGGCTCCAGCCAGCCGCCAGCATCACTTTCTTCTTGAAACTGGTTCCTTCAGTTCCCCCTCCCCCGAGCTGCATCAGAAACTGCTCCATCTGCAGGTGGGGAGGCGGTACACGGGAGAAGGTGGTGAAATCTTCCGCTTTGACTTCATCGAAATGCATGACAGCTCCTGTGAAATTGGAATGGGCCTGATCTTCAGGTTAGTTGCAAAACAGGCAAAGCAGCTGAAAGTTTGGCGAGGGTGACTCAGATATGCAGACTGAGGGACTGGGTCGAGGCCGGGCTGACAGCCTGTCGATAGTGGCCCGCGATGACGCTGTTGCGCTTGTCCATATAGGCGCTCAGCACACCGCCCGATTTCGCGCTCTGCTCGGCCATCAGCTCTTTGCGCGCCTTGGCTTCACTCGCGGCGGCGCTGCGCGCGACGGCCAGATCCTGCGCGGAAGGCTCGGCAGGCGCCAGCGCTGCAGCGCGGATCTGCTGCATCTTGGCGATGGTAGCCGCAGGGTCACCGGGTACGACACTGGTATCGATCTGGACTTCGCCACCCGTAGCATAACGCTTGCCATCCGGCCCTTGCGTAAACTGATAGGTGGGCGAGCTGGCGTACTCTCCACCCGCAGACTGGTGCGCCTGCTCGTGAGTCCGCACCTCCTTGTCACGCTCGACAAGATCCTGAACCTGCTGCTCTTGCCGCTGTTGCTGCTCCTGCTGTTTGGGATCTTGCTGCTTGCGCTGCCCATCCTCACCGGTGGCCTCGACAAAGCGATTATCTGGCAGTGTCGTCGGGGCTAATTGCCCGGTTTCACGGCTGTTCTGGGAGGTCTGATTGCTGGAGGCCTGAGCGGCTTTGGATTTCTCTTTCTGGGAGCCGACTTCAGATTCGGCAACGGAAGCTTGGCCCGCTCGGGCCTGAGGGATCAGTTCTGCCCGGCGATTATCCGTCCTCGCCGCTTCCACCTGAGGTTGCAGCTGTGTCGGGATAAGGGGAGGCAGACTGACATTGATGTTCATCTCACACCCGGATGTCGATCAGGGTTCCCATCATATCGCTGGCAGTCTGCACTACCTTGGCGGAAGCGCCAGCCTGTTGCTCGGCCACCTTGAGATTGACAAGCTCATCGGTCACTTGCACCTGATCCCCGCTGGGGGTGTTGAGGCGGGCGATCTGATTGGATGCCTTGTCGGCAATCTGCTCGGCTCGCTGAAATCCCTGTACCCCGCTGTTGAAAGCAGAATCAATACGCATGGTGTTACTCCTCTGGTCACAGCTTAATTATCCGCCAGACCAGAGGATTAATGAAGCTTGCAGGCTGTTTTTTAGCCAACAAAATCTCGAACGATTTCAATGAATTCGTCAGGGTGGGAGATAAAAGGCGCGTGTGAGGCCTTATTGAGGGTCACGCTGCGGCTGGCAGGGTAGAGATCATCCAACAGGGGAATAGCCGCCTTGGGTACCAATGAATCCAGTCGGCCATAGATCCGCAACCAGGGCAGATCCAGCTCCTGCAGCGGTTCGCGCAGGTCAATCTCGGCCAACAACGTCAGTCCGGCCTCGAGTGCGGCAAACTGGGGTGTCGGGCGCTCGGCCAGCCAGTGGCGCAACTGGCGGATATCGTCCCGGGCATGTTCGCTGCCCATGGCCTGGATCGCCAGAAAGCGCTCTATGGTCTGGCGAAAATCCCCCGCCAGCATCTTGTTGAAGCCGGTCAGAACCTTGGGGGCGATCCCCGGCCACTCGTCACGGGCCATAAAACAGGGGGAGCTGGCTACCGTGATCAGGGAGTGCAACCGATCGGGATGCGTCAGCGCCAACTGGCTTGCCACCAGACCGCCGAGCGACCAGCCAAGCAGATGGCACTTCTGCGGCAAGATGGCGGCCACCTGCTCGGCAAGCCAGGGCAGGCTGTAATCCACCTCGTCTGCCAGCAGGCTGTTGCCAAAACCGGGCAAATCCACCAGATGAACCCGATAGTGGGGCGCCAACTGTTGGGCAATACCATGCCAGACCGCACCGTTCATCCCCCACCCGTGCAACAGCACCAGATCGGGCCCCTGGCCAAACTGCTCTACCGATATGCTCATCTAGACTCAAGATCCCTGTTCATGCTCTTGGGGTCAGCATGTTAAAGCGACTGCTCGCTAAAGCAAGCCCGCTGCTCGGCAGCCACGGTGACTGGCAAGGGAGTTGCCTGCTCTGCCATCAGCCTTGCGACAACGAGCCCCTGCTCTGCAGCTGGTGTCGGCAGGCGCTGCACCAGTCACAACCGAGATGCCGCCTCTGCGCCGCACCGCTGGCTGACTATATAGAAGAGAGCATACCGGTCTGTGGTCGCTGCCAGCGCAGACCTCCCCCCTGGGAGCGGTTGCAGGTGATCGGCGACTACCGGGCCCCCTACCCCATGCTGATCCCCCGGCTCAAATATTCCGGCCAGATCCTGCTGGCGCCGCTACTGGCACGCCTCTTGGCCGATCATCTGGATAGCAGCAATCCGCCAGAAGCGATCATTCCGGTTCCCCTGCACTGGTGGCGGCAGTGGCGGCGAGGGTTCAATCAGGCGGAGGAGATCGCGCAAGCCCTTGGCGAGTTCACCGACATTCCCTGCGACAACACTTTGTTGCAGCGCATCAAGGCGACCCCGCAACAAACAACCCTGAGCGCCGGGCAACGGCGGCGCAATCTGCGCGGGGCATTCCGGATCAGCCCCCACCACTATCGCCATGTCGCCCTGCTCGATGACGTCGTGACCACAGGCGCCACCGCTGGGCAGCTCAGCCGTTTGCTCCATGAGAGCGGCATCACAAACGTAGAAGTGTGGGCGATCTGTCGTACCCTGCGGCACAGCAAGTAGCCATCGGCATGCTACCCAAGCATTAATAACCGCGTTATCATGAATACCCTAGTCGTACACTCAGGTTTATGAGGATAGTGATGATCAGCATTTCCGACGCCGCCCAGGCCCATTTCCGTAAACTGCTGGAAAAACAGCCTGATGGCACCAATATCCGGGTGTTTGTGGTCAATCCGGGAACCCAGAATGCCGAGTGTGGCGTATCGTATTGCCCGCCCGATGCCGTGGACCCGGAAGATCAACACCTGCCCTTCAGCGGCTTCGACTGCATGGTCGATCCCCTGAGCGCCCCCTTCCTGGTGGATGCCACCATCGACTTCGTGACCGATCAGATGGGCTCCCAGCTCACCCTGAAAGCACCGAACGCCAAGATGCGTAAAGTGGCCGACGACGCGCCGCTAATCGAGCGCATCGAGTACGTGTTGATGTCCGAAGTGAACCCCATGCTGGCCGGTCACGGTGGCAAGGTCACCTTGGTCGAGCTGACTGAAGACAAACTGGCTATTCTGCAGTTTGGCGGCGGTTGCAACGGTTGCTCCATGGTCGATTACACCCTGAAAGAGGGGATCGAAAAGCAGCTGCTGGAGAAGTTCCCGGGCGAGCTCAACGGCGTAAAAGACGCCACCGAGCACCAGCGCGGCGACCACTCCTACTACTGATTTGAGGCCCTTGCGGCTGCAAAGAAAAGGCCCCGCCATCTGGCAGGGCCTTTTGCATGGGCAATCGGCAGATTACTCGTCCTTCTTGTCTCGCGACAGCAGGGCGATGGCCGCCTCTTTCGGGTTCTTACCCTCGTAGAGCACCTTGAAGATCTGCTCGCAGATGGGCATCTCGACGCCGCAGCGGGCCGCCAGCAGATGCACCTCTTTGGTGTTGCGATACCCCTCCACCACCTGACCGATCTCGGTCATGGCGGTGTTCACATCCTTGCCAGCCCCGAGGGCCAGCCCGAAGCGACGGTTGCGCGACTGGTTGTCGGTACAGGTGAGCACCAGATCCCCGAGCCCCGCCATCCCCATAAAGGTTTTGGCATCGGCACCCAGCGCAGCCCCCAGACGCTGCATCTCCACCAGACCCCGGGTGATGAGCGCGGTTCTGGCATTGGCGCCAAACCCGAGCCCATCGGAGAGGCCGGCACCGATGGCGATGACGTTCTTCACCGCCCCACCCAGCTGCAGACCGACGAAATCCGGATTGGTATAGACCCGGAACGAGCGGCCACAGTGCAGCAGGTGGGAGAGATCGTCGGCGAACTCGTCGTGAGTCGAGGCGACCGAGATGGCGGTCGGCAGACCGGCAGCCAGCTCCTTGGCGAAGGTGGGGCCGGAGATCACCGCCAGCGGTATCTCGTCACCCAGCACTTCACGGGCCACATCCTGCAGCAGACGGCCACTGTCCGGCTCCAGACCCTTGGTGGCCCAGGCGATACGGGTATCGGGGCGCAGGAAGGGTTTGATCCGGGTCAGTACATCACCAAATACATGGCTCGGCACGACCAGCAGCAGCACGGGGGCAGCCTGTACCGCACGTTGCAGATCCGCAGTCAGCTGCAGATCGGCGGGAAAAGGGACATCAGGCAAAAATGCCTTGTTGCAGCGGTCTTGTTCCAGCTCGGCGACATGAACGGGGTCGTGACCCCACAGCAGGGTCGGATGACCATTGCGCGCCAGAGAAATGGCAAGGGCGGAGCCATAAGACCCCGCCCCCAAGACCGAGATAGCGATCTGGTCAGCCATTATCAGGCTTCCGCAGTCGCCTGCTGGGCCTGTGCTTGCGCCATGTGCTGGGCAAACAGGGCATCGAAGTTGACCGGTGCCAGGTTCAGCTGCGGGAAGGAACCCTTGCTCACCATGTTGGCCACGGCTTCGCGGGCATACGGGAACAGGATGTTCGGGCAGAAGGCAGCCAGGCAGTGAGCCAGTTGCGGCTCCGGCAGGTTACCGATGGTGAAGATACCGGCTTGCTGTACTTCGCACAGGAAGGCGGTTTCGGTTTCCAGTTTGCAAGTCACGGTCAGGGTCAGGACAACCTCATACACGTTCTCAGCCAGGATGTTGGTCTTTGTATCCATATCCAGCTTGACGTCCGGCTGCCACTCTTTCTGGAAGATGTGCGGGGTGTTCGGCGCTTCGAAAGAGACATCCTTGGTGTAAACACGCTGGATGTGGAATTCCGGTTGTACTTCCTGGTTGTTGATCTCGTCAGCCATTTCGTTTGATTCCTTGTTATATGGATAAGTGGGCTCAGGCCCTGCTTAAATCAGCGTTTCTTGGTTACCGGCAGATTCTCTGCACGCCATTGGGCCATGCCACCGCCGAGCACATAAACCTGCTTGAAGCCAGCTTTGCTCAGCTGACGGCCCGCGCGGCCCGCAGTCATTCCCGACTCGCACACCACTATGATGGGGGCATCTTTATGCTTTTCAACCGGGCCCAGATTATTGCTCTGGATCTGGGTCAGCGGCAGGTGCTGGGCACCGGCCAGATGGCCCTTGGCATACTCTTCCTGACTGCGAATATCCACCACGGTGGCATTCTCGCGGTTGATCAGCAGGGTCGCGGTGTGGTTGTTGACGGTTTTTACCGGGGACAAACGGGCACGCACAGTGGTGTAAACCAGGGTGCCAGCCAGACCCAACCAGGCTGCGGTCAGCAGCGGGTTACGGGCCGCAAAATCCAAATACTCTTGCATCTTCTACTATCCAGGGACCAAGACAAGGGCCCGAGTATACATGGGGGTATTGATAAGATCAGCCATCTTGGCGGCAAAGCGCGAGCAGGCTCCCATCATCATTGGGCTGCGAGCATGGCAGGAAGAGCGTGGCTTGCGGGGCCACGGGAGCGCCCCTTGGCTATCAGGTGACTATTTCGGCAGATGTAGTAATATTACGCTAGTTTCATTTCCCGCATTTTTTCCAATCCGAGAGGACATAGTCTTATGTCAACAGCTAAGAAACCTTTGGTTCTGGTCATCATGGACGGTTGGGGCTACAGCACCAAGCAAGAGCACAACGCCGTCGCTGCCGCCAAGACTCCCAACCTCGATCGTCTGGCCCGTGACTACACCAGCACCCTGATCTCCGGCTCCGGTCTGGATGTCGGTCTGCCGGATGGCCAGATGGGCAACTCCGAAGTGGGCCACGTCAACATCGGTGCCGGTCGCATCGTCTATCAGGAGCTGACCCGCATCTCCAAAGACATCCAGGACGGCGAATTCTTCCAGAACGTCGAGCTGGCCAAGGCTGTTGACGCTGCCGTGACCAACGGCAAAGCCGTTCACATCATGGGCCTGATGTCCCCAGGTGGCGTACACAGCCACGAAGAGCACATCATGGGCATGATCGAAATGGCTGCCAAGCGTGGCGCCGAGAAGATCTATCTGCACGCCTTCCTGGATGGCCGCGACGTTCCGCCGCGCTCCGCCCAGTCCTCCATCGAGCTGTTCGATGCCCTCTTCGCCAAGCTGGGCAAGGGTCGTTTCGCCTCCATGATCGGTCGTTACTTCGCCATGGACCGTGACAACCGCTGGGATCGCGTACAGCAAGCCTATGACCTGATGACCCAGGGCAAGGGCGAGTTCACCGCCGAGAGCGCCACCGAAGCGCTGGCTGCCGCCTATGCCCGCGACGAGAACGACGAGTTCGTCAAAGCCACCCGCATCGGTGAAGCTGCACCGATGGAAGATGGTGATGCGCTGATTTTCATGAACTTCCGTGCCGACCGTGCCCGTGAAATCACCCGCGCCTTCGTTGACACCGACTTCACCGGCTTCGCCCGTGCAGTCGAGCCGAAACTGAACTTCGTGATGCTGACCGAATACGCGGCCGACATCAAAACTGCCTGTGCCTACCCGCCGACCGCTCTGGTCAACACCCTGGGTGAGTGGCTGGCCAAGCAGGGCAAGACCCAGCTGCGCATCTCCGAAACCGAGAAGTATGCTCACGTCACCTTCTTCTTCAACGGTGGTGAAGAGTCCTGCTTCACCGGCGAAGATCGCGAGATCGTGGCCAGCCCGAAAGTGGCGACCTATGACCTGCAGCCGGAGATGAGCTCCGAAGAGCTGACCGACAAGCTGGTTGCGGCCATCAAGAGCGGCAAGTACGACGTCATCATCTGTAACTACCCGAATGGCGACATGGTTGGTCACACCGGTGTGTTCGATGCCGCCGTCAAAGCGTGTGAAGCCGTTGACCACTGCATCGGTCGCGTCACCGACGCCCTGGCCGAAGTGGGTGGCGAGTGCCTGATCACTGCCGACCACGGTAACGCCGAGAAGATGCTGGACGAAGAGACTGGTCAGGCCCACACCGCCCACACCAATCTGCCGGTTCCGCTCATCTATTTCGGTCGCAAAGCCGAGGTGGTTGAAGGTGGCAAACTGTCCGATCTGGCCCCCACCATGCTGACCCTGATGGGTCTGCCTGTGCCGCCGGAAATGACTGGCAAGCCCCTGATGATTCTGAAATAATCCTTCCCCATGCGGGGATGCGAAGTTATTTCACAGAAAACCAGTCGCGTCGGCCTGTTGGCCGGCGCGCTGTTTTTTTGCCTGTCGTTTGGTGCCAGCAAACCGGCTTTGGCCGCCAATCAGCAACTGGGCACCATGCAGTCCCAGATCAAAGAGCAACAGAAGACCATCAAGCTCAGCAAGCAGGAGCTTGCCAAGCTCAATACCCAGCTCAAGGCCGACGAGCAAGCCATCTCGGCCGCCGCCGCCAAACTCAACCAGACCAGGCAGCAGTTGAAGCAGAACCAGCAGACGCTGGCGACCCTGCAAAAAGACAAGCTGGCGCTGGAAGTTCAAGCCAAACATCAGAAGCAGTTGCTGGCCAAGCAGGCGGAAAGCGCCTTTCAAGCGGGCAACCACGACTACCTCAAACTGCTGCTCAATCAGCAGGATCCGGCCAAACTGAGCCGCTCCCTCGACTACTACGACTACCTAAACAAGGCCCGTATCGAGGCCATCGACGCCCTGCGCGCCACCCGCGACAAGCTGGCGAAAAACCAGCAGGCCACCAAAGAGACCGAGACCAGACTGCAGACCCTGCTTGCCGAACAGCAGGAGCATCACCAGACCCTGCTGGCCAGCCAGCAGAGCCGGGCCAAGGTGCGCAACCAGTTGCAGCAGTCGGTACAAGATGACGAGCAGAAGCTCACCAAGCTGGTCAAGGCGGAGAAAGCGCTGAAAGCTCGGCTGGAAGAGTTGCGTCGCAAGCGTGAAGAGCAGGAGCGCCGTGAACGGGCCGAACGGGAGCGGCTGGCCAAGCTGAAAGCGGAGCAGGAGCGTCAGCGCAAGCTGGCCGAACAGCGCCGCGCCGAGCAGCAACGACTCGCCGCTCAGCAGAACAAAACCGTCAAACCGGCAGAACCGGCCAAAGAGGTAGCCAGCAGCAAACCGGAGCGCGGCTCGGGCATCAGCAGTGCCGGTCACTACAGCGGTCTCAAGACCAATGGCAGCCTGCGCTGGCCGGTACAGGGGCCGATCCTCATCTCCTACGGTTCACCGCGCACCGCCCAGCTCAAGTGGAAAGGCACCCTGATCGGCGCCAGCGAAGGAACCCAGGTCAAGGCGGTCGCACCGGGACAGGTGGTTTACGCCGACTGGCTCGATGGCTTCGGTATGCTGCTGGTGATCGACCACGGCAAAGGCTATATGAGCCTCTACGGTCACAATCAGTCGCTGCTGCGTCAGGTTGGCCAGAATGTGGAACAGGGTGAACCGGTGGCACTGGTCGGTGACAGTGGCGGTCAGGACAGACCGGGCCTCTACTTCGAAATTCGCTATCAGGGCGAGGCGATCAACCCAACCAAATGGCTGGCCAAGGGTTGAGTTAACCCGGCCGACAAACGCGTCACACGCTCACTAGCAAAAGCCTGCCTCACGCAGGCTTTTGTCATTTCAGGAGCATAGCCCCCCACAGTCGGTCCCATTTGATGAAAAATTACCTATTTTTTCGCTCGGCTCAGGGGAAGACAACCAGACCGATCTGCTCCAGCAATGTCTGCTGCTGATCCTCGTTGATCTGTACTCCCTGCAGATCGACCCGGCGCAGATCCAGCCCCGGCAGATCGCACTGGCGCAGATCGCAGCCCTGCAGCTTGAAGCTGGTCCAGTCAATCTGGCCAAACTCGGAGCCGCTAAGATCGGAACCCGCCAACGAGGCACCAAACAGGTTGGCCCCCTGCCAACGGTTGCCGGTCAGCTCGCACTTCTCCAGCAGGCAGCCCTCGAAGCTGGCGTAGCTGAAGTTGTTGCCGGTCAGATGGGCCTCGCAGAAGTAGCTTTTCGCGGTGATCTGGTTGGCAAAGCTGGCATCGCTGAAGTTGATACCGACCGCCTGACAGTCGCGCATCTCCAGCCCCAGACACTGGCTGCGGCTGCAATCGGCCATGGTGAGATCGCTGCGCAGGAAGCTGGCCTCGCGCAGATCGCAACCCTGCAACAGGCAGCCCCGTTCGCTCTCCCGATCGTAGAAGCTGCAGTCGATGAAGCGGCTATCGCTCAAATCCAGCCAGGAGAAATTGCAGCCGATAAAGCGGCACTCCGAGAACTGCTCCCCCTCCACATCCTGTTGTTCGAACTGGACATCCACGAACTGCTTGCCTCTGATCATCGGAAAACCCCTGCAAAAACGGCTTCATATGCTGACTTTATCCACCAAAAACGGTAATGTTACATGTAACATCCACGTTGGACACCCCTATGAGCCCCACCCGCAAGCGCCGCCCCACCCTGCAAGATATCGCCGACCAGACCGGCGTGACCAAGATGACTGTCAGCCGCTATCTGCGCGACCCGCAGACCGTGGCGGAGGGGACCCGCGAGCGGATCGCGGCTGTGGTGGAAGAGCTGGGTTATATCCCCAACCGGGCGCCGGACATTCTCTCCAACGCGACCAGCAAGGCGATCGGCATCCTGATCCCCTCCCTCTCCAACCAGGTTTTCTCGGCGGTGATTCACGGCATCGAGTCGGTGACCCGACCGGCCGGTTACCAGACCCTGCTGGCCCACTACGGCTACAGTCCGGAGCGGGAGGAGGAGCAGGTCGCGTCCCTGCTCTCCTATCACGTGGATGGGCTGATCCTCTCCGATAGCCAGCACACTGAACGCACCCGCAAGATGATCGCCACCGCTGGCATTCCGGTGGTGGAGACCATGGATCTGCCGCAAACCCCCATCGACATGGTGGTCGGTATGGACCATAGAACCGCGGCCCGGGCCATGGTAACAGAGATGCTGCACCGGGGCCGACGCAAGGTGGTCTATCTGGGAGCGCGGCTCGACGTGCGCACCCAGCTGCGGATGGAGGGGTACTATCAGGCGATGACTGATTTCGGCCTCACCGGCCAGCATCTGCTGACCGAACAATCCTCCAGCTTCACTCTGGGGGGCGAGCTGCTGGATCAGGCGCTGGTGCGCTATCCCGACCTCGACGGCCTGTTCTGCACCAACGATGACCTGGCGGTGGGCGCCCTGCTGCAGTGTCAGGCCAAGTGGATCCCGGTGCCCCAGCAGATCGCCATCGCCGGTTGCAACGCCCTCGACATCGGCCACGCCATGACCCCCAAGCTGGCCAGTATCGCCACCCCGCGGGAAGCGATCGGTCGGGAGGCGGCCACCATGCTGCTGGCGCGTCTCAGCGGCCAATCCCAACCCGACACCCGCAAGGATATCGGCTTCTCCCTCTATGTCGGGGAGAGTCTGGGGTAATCCCTTCCCTCACCCACTTAAGTCACGCCGATAACAAACAGGCCACCCGAGGGTGGCCTGTTCGATTTATCTACACGACTTGCGCTTAGCGTTTAACCAATTCAACCGCTTCGCGGGAGAGGCGGGTCACCTCTTCCCAGTTGCCGCTCTTGACCGCATCGGCCGGCAGCATCCAGGAGCCGCCGACGGTGGCCACGCATTTGAGTGCCAGATAGTCGGCCACGTTTTTCGGGCCGATACCGCCGGTCGGGCAGAACTTCACCTGGGGCAACGGCGCGGCAATGGCGGAGAGCGCCTTGGTTCCGCCGTTCGCTTCGGCCGGGAAGAACTTCAGGTGGTCGTAGCCTGCTTCCAGCGCCTGCATCACTTCAGACGGAGTCGCCACGCCCGGGATCAGCGGCGCGGTGCTCTTGGCCGCGTGGGCCAGCAGGGCCGGGGTCATCCCCGGGGAGATGACGAAGCGGGCACCGGCAGCAACGGCTGCGTCAAACTGCTCGCAGTTGAGCACGGTACCGGCACCGACCATGGCATCCGGCATCGCCTTGGCAATGAGGGCGATAGCATCGAGCGCCACCGGGGTGCGCAGGGTGATTTCGAAGACAGAGATGCCGCCGTCGAGCAGCGCCTTGGCCATCGGCAGGGCCTGCTCCAGCTCGTTGATAACCATCACGGGTACAAGCGGGGAGGCGGCAAACACCTCGGCCGGGGTCACTTTCCAGTTCTGCATAGCTCTTCCTTAGTCAAAGATGGTAGCGCCACACTCGGCGCTCGATACCGCGCGACGCATCACGCTGAACAGTTCACGGCCCCACCCCTCTTGTTCCAGAGTGAGGTCAATCTCGGCCTGGGTACGGCCACTCAAATCGGTCAGGCAATCGAGGCTGCCGTTTACCGCATCAACCCGCAGCAGGTCGCCGTCGGCCAGCAGGCCAATGGCCCCGCCGTGCAGCGCTTCCGGGGTGACGTGGATGGCGGCCGGGATCTTGCCGGAGGCACCGGAGAGACGACCATCGGTGACCAGCGCCACCTTGAAACCCGCCTTCTGCAGGTTGCCGAGCACCGGCATCAGCTTGTGCAGCTCCGGCATGCCGTTGGCGGCCGGGCCATTGTGGCGCACCACGATCACAGCGTCCTGATTGAGATCGCCCGCCTTGTAGGCTGCTTCCACCGCATGCTGGGAGGAGAAGACCCGCGCCGGTGCTTCAATCACCCGATACTCGGGAGCCACGGCGGAGACCTTGACCACGGCGCGGCCCAGATTACCCGCCAGCAGCTTGGTGCCGCCGGTGGCCTGGAACACGCTGCCGGAAGGCGACAACACGCTGGCATCGCCGCTCTCGCCGACCGGCTGCCACACCAGCTGGCCATCGATCAGTGCCGGACGGCTGAGGTAATCCTGCATCTCGCCAAAGACCGGAGTGGCATCCATGTGGATCAGTCCCTCTTGCGCCAGACGGCGCATCAGGCCGGGCACGCCGCCTGCTTGTTCGAAGGCGTTGACGTCGGCCGGGCCGTTCGGATACATGCGAACCAGCAGCGGCACCACGTCGGAGAGATCGCTGATGTCATCCCAGGTCAGCACCAGACCGGCGGCGCGGGCCAGCGCCACCATGTGGATGCTGTGGTTGGTACTGCCGCCGGAGGCGAGCAGGGCCACCAGACCGTTGACCAGCGAGCGCTCATCCAGCACCTCGCTCAACGGGCGATAGGCCGGGGAACCCGGGATCATGGCGCTGATACGGCGGGCCGCTTCGGCGGTCAGGGCGCGGCGCAGCTCGCTATGCGGGTGCACAAAGGCGGAGCCCGGCAGCATCAGGCCCATGGCCTCGAACACCAGCTGGTTGGTGTTAGCGGTGCCGTAGAAGGTGCAGGTGCCTGCCGCGTGGTAGGCGCCGCACTCCATCTCCAGCAGGGCATCGCGACCCACTTCACCGGCGGCGTACTTCTGACGCACCTTCACCTTCTCGTCATTGCTGATGCCGCTCGCCATCGGGCCAGCAGGAACAAATGCCGTCGGCAGGTGAGCGTGGGAGAGGGCCCCCATGATCTGACCCGGAGCGATCTTGTCGCAGATACCGAGCAGCAGGGTGGCATCAAAGGTGTTGTGAGAGAGCGACAGCGCGGTCGCCTGGGCGATCAGGTCGCGGGAGAAGAGGGACATGTCCATCCCCGGCTGACCCTGAGTCACGCCGTCGCACATGGCGGGCACGCCGCCAGCAACCTGGGCGCTGTGGCCCAGCTCGGCCAGCACTGCCTTGATCTGATCCGGATAGCCCTGATAGGGCTGATGGGCGCTCAGCATGTCGTTGTAGGCGGTGACGATGCCGACGTTGGCGCGGGTCATATCGAGAATGCGACCCTTCTCGTCACTGCTGCAGGCGGCCACGGCGTGGGCCAGGTTGCCGCAGGCCAGCGCGGCGCGGGTCTTGCCCTGCTCTGCCTGACGCAGGATGCGAGCCAGAAATGCCTGACGACGGGCGACACTGCGCTCGCGGATGCGGGCGGTGACGTCGGAAATTACCTGATGAATCATTGGGCTTGCTCCAATGCTGTGACGGCGCGGTCAACCACCTGTTCGAAGGTGCCGTCTATATCAATGTGGAATACACCGGCTTCGCCATCCGGGCGTTCCAGAGTATCGAACTGACTTTGTACCATGCTTTCGCGCATGAAATGGCCCTTGCGGGCACGCATCCGCTCGAGGATCAGCGGCTGGCTGCCATCGAGGAAGATGAAGCTGACCGACTCGTTGCCTTCGCGGATCTGGTCGCGGTACTTCTTTTTGAGGGCGGAACAGACAATGATGCCGGTCTCGTTCTTCTGCTCGAGACTGTAGGCGGCGTCGCGGATCCGCTCCAGCCAAGGGGCACGATCCTCATCGTTGAGGGGGTTGCCGCCAGCCATCTTCTGGATGTTGGCCTTGGGGTGCAGGTCATCACCATCGATGAACTTGGCGCCCAGCGCTTCGGCCACTTTCAGACCCACACTGGATTTGCCGCTACCACACACACCCATCACGATAATGCACTTACCCGCCATAATTTGACCTCTGTCCCACTTTTCAAAAAACCAGCTGTTGATGGGTTCTAATCTAACACGTTACCGGTAACATGTTACCGGTAACGATTGAAAATGTGAAGTCTGCCACAGACTGAGCAAACCCATAGTCACCTGGGCATATGATGTTGAGCCCTTGCCATAAATCTAAATAAATCATAAAGATATGGTTTGCCGACGGATCGGCAAGGTGTCACGACTGAACTTGGAAAAAGGAACGCATAACAATGTCTGACCTCTCCCTGATCATGACAGCCGCCGGCTCGATTGTGCTGCTGCTCTTCCTGGTGATGAAGGCCCGGCTCCACGCCGTGGTAGCCCTGATCCTGGTCTCCATGGTGGCGGGTCTCGCCGCTGGCATGAACCCGGCCGACATCGCCAACACCATCCAGAAAGGGATGGGTGGCACCCTCGATTTCGTCGCGGTAGTGGTGGCGCTGGGCGCCATGTTCGGCAAGGTGATGGAAGTGACCGGCGCCCTCGACCGGGTAGCCCACACCCTGCTCGGCAAGTTCGGCGTCAAGCGCGCCAACTGGGCCATGGCCCTGACCGGCTTTGTCTGCGCCCTGCCGCTCTTCTTTGACGTGGCCGTGGTGCTGCTGATCGGCGTCGCCTTCGCCATCGTCCGTCGTGGCGGCGGCAGTGTGGTGAAGATCGGTATCGCCCTGCTGGCGGGTATCGCCACCTGTCAGGCCTTCCTTATTCCGGCGCCGGGCCCGATTCTGGTGGCTTCCCAGCTGGGTGCCGACTTCGGCTACATGATCCTGTTCGGCCTGATCGCCGCCGTGCCGGCGCTGATCCTGGCGGGCCCGCTGTTCGGTGACTTCATCAGCAAGATCGTCGATGTGCCGCTGCCTGCCGATGCCCAGAACAGCGTTCACGATGACAGCAAATCCCTGCCCTCTTTCGGGCTGGCCATGGGCCTCATCGGTCTGCCGCTGCTGCTGATCGGCCTCAAGACCATCGTCGGTCGCTTCGTCGAGGCGGGCTCCACCCTGCACAACTGGCTGGAGTTCATCGGTCACCCCTTCACTGCCATCATGGTCGCCTGTCTGGCCGCCTTCTATCTGCTGGGTATTCGCCGTGGCATGTCCCGTGACGAGGTGATGAGCGTCTGCAACAGCGCCATCCAGCCGGCCGGTGTCATCATTCTGGTTACCGGTGCCGGTGGCGTGTTCAAGCAGGTGCTGGTTGATTCCGGTGTGGGTGCCGCCCTTGGCAACATGCTGGCCGACTCCGGTCTGCCCATCGTCGCGCTGGCCTTCATTCTGGCCGCTGCGGTACGGGTGATTCAGGGCTCTGCCACCGTCGCCATGCTGACTGCCTGCGGTCTGGTGCTGCCGATGCTGGAGCCGCTCGGCCTGAACGGTGCCCAGCTGGCTGCCGTCACCATCGCCATCGGCGGCGGTGCCATCGTGCTCTCCCACGTCAACGACTCCGGTTTCTGGCTGGCCAACCGCTACCTCGGCCTGACCGAGAAGCAGACCCTGCAGACCTGGACCGTGATGGAAACCATCATCGGCACCACTGGCGGCGTGATGGCGATGATCATCTACAGCTTCCTCTGACAGGGGCGAAATGCTGACAAAAAGGCCTCACTCGTGAGGCCTTTTTCATCTTTCTGATGATTCTTTCTTTGGCTGAGAGGGCGAGATTGCTAGAATCGCCTATTCATCGCTCCGAGTGGAACGCTTAACCCCGTGATTTCAGGTTTATCTATGCATTCATCGGCCCATTATCGACAACTGCTGGCGCGCCTGCCCCAGATCGCCGTCGCAGCGGATCAGTTTGAAGTGCTCTACAGCGCCCAGGATTTCAAACGCCGCATTCTTGCGCTTATCGCCAGTGCCACCCGGCGCATCTATCTGGTCGCGCTCTATCTGCAGGATGACGAAGCAGGTCGGGAGATCCTCGCCGCCCTCTACGCCGCCAAGCAGCGCAATCCGGCCCTCGACATCAAGCTGTTCGTCGACTTCCACCGTGCCCAGCGCGGCCTGATCGGCAAAGGCAAGCAGGGCGGCAACCACCTGATGTATCAGGCCATGGCTGCCGAACACGAGCACCAGATCGAAATCTACGGCGTGCCGGTCAAAGGGCGCGAGCTGCTCGGCGTGCTCCACCTCAAGGGCTTCATCTTCGATGATGTGGTGCTCTACTCCGGCGCCAGCCTCAACGACATCTACCTGCACCAGCAGGATCGCTACCGCTTCGATCGCTATCACCAGATCACCAGCCCGGAGCTGGCCCGCAGCATGGTCAACTACGTGGATGATCTGTTCGTGAAGAGCGACGCGGTGCAGCGGCTGGATCACAGCGATATCCCCAGCGCCAAGCAGCTGAAGGGGCCGATCCGCCGCTTCAAGCAGAGCCTGCGCCAGAGCCAGTACCGTTTCAGCACCATGCCGGTCAACACCCAGGAGGTGGCCGTCACCCCCATGGTGGGTCTGGGCAAGCGCAACAATCAGCTCAACCTGATGATCCGCAATCTGGTGCGTGCCACCGAGCGGGAGATCTTCATCTGCACCCCTTACTTCAACCCGCCCAAGGAGTTGAGCAAGGATATCGAGGATCTGCTGCAGCGCGGTTGCAAAGTCACCATCGTAGTGGGCGACAAGACCGCCAACGACTTCTTCATTCCGCCGGAAGAGAAGTTCTCCACTATCGGTGGCCTGCCCTATCTCTACGAAACCAACCTGCGCAAGTTTGCCGAGCGCAACCAGCGCCACATCGACGACGGTCGCCTCAACCTGATGCTCTGGTGTTGCGAGCGCAACTCCTACCATCTCAAGGGGATCTTCGTGGATGACGAGTGGGCCCTGCTCACCGGCAACAACCTCAACCCCCGCGCCTGGGCGCTGGATCTGGAGAATGGCCTGCTGGTACACGATCGTCGCCACCTGCTGCGTCCCCAGTTCAACGCGGAGCGGGAGAACATCCTGACCAACACCAAGCGGATCAGTCACTTCGATCAGGTGGAGCAAATCCAGGACTACCCGGAACAGGTGCGCAAGCTGCTGGGACGGATCCACAGGGTCAAGGCCCATTTGCTGCTTAAACGCATCATCTGACCTTGGGCGCCATGCGCCCGCACCTTGCCTGTTGGCAGCCGCACAAAGGCCTCCCGTTTTCGGCAGGCCTTTGTTATATCCGCCGTTTCCCCCGCCTTGGCGGCCCTGCCAGCAGCAACTCGGCTTGCATCGGCCCCTCAACAACCCCTATCATCTGGACATATTTACAGTGTTTTCGGGCATCTAATTGATGAAATTGGATAAAATTCCTCTCGATAGCCTCAAGGGTGTCGGCAGCAAGATGCTGGAGAAGCTCGAGCGGCTGGGGCTGGCCACGGTACAGGATCTGCTGTTCCACCTTCCCCTGCGCTACGAGGACCGCACCCAGGTGTGGCCCATCGGCGATCTGCCGCCCGGCCTGCACGGCGCCGTCGAGGGCGAAATCCAGGACACTCAGCTGGTGATGGGACGCCGCCGTATGATGGTCTGTCGCATCAGCGATGGCACCGGCACCCTCACCCTGCGCTTCTTCAACTTCACCGCCGCCCAGAAAAACAGTCTGGCGGCGGGCCGCCTGATCCGCTGTTTTGGCGAGGTTCGCCCCGGCAAATACGGGCTGGAGATGGCCCACCCCGAGTACAAACTGCTCGGCGAGGAGCAGGCAGGCCAGACCGAAGAGGCGCTCACCCCCGTCTACCCGACTACCGAAGGGCTGCGCCAACTCACCCTGCGCAACCTCACCGATCAGGCGCTGGCCCAGCTCGACCTCTATGGCGTGGAGGAGCTGCTGCCCGCCGGCCTCTATCCCCACCAGATTGAGCTGGCCGCAGCTCTGAAATTGCTGCACCGCCCGCCCCCCTCGGTGGCGCTGCCGCTGCTGGAAAGCGGCCAACATCCGGCCCAGCAGCGACTGGTACTGGAGGAGCTGCTGGCGCACAACCTCTCGGTACTCAAGGTGCGCGCTCAGGCGCAAACCCAGCTGGCCCGCGCCCTCAAACCGGCGCCCGCGCTGGTTGAACAACTGCTCGGCGCCCTGCCGTTCAAGCCCACCGGCGCCCAGAGCCGGGTAGTGGCCGAGATAAGTAAGGATCTGCAACAGAGCCACCCCATGATGCGGCTGGTGCAGGGCGACGTGGGCTCCGGCAAGACCCTGGTCGCAGCGCTGGCCGCCCTGCAAGCCATCGGCAACGGCTGTCAGGTGGGCTTGATGGCGCCGACTGAACTGCTGGCGGAACAGCACGCCATCAACTTCGCCAAGTGGCTGGAGCCGCTCGGCATCGGAGTCGGCTGGCTGGCGGGCAAGCAAAAGGGCAAGGCACGGGAGGAGGCGCTGGCTGCCATCGCCGATGGCAGCGTCAAGATGGTAGTGGGCACCCACGCCATCTTTCAGGAGCAGGTGGTGTTCCAGCGCCTGGCGCTGGTCATCATCGATGAACAGCACAGATTCGGGGTGCATCAGCGCCTCGCCCTGCGCGAGAAAGGGGAGCGGGAAGGGGTGCATCCCCATCAGCTCATCATGACCGCCACCCCGATCCCCCGTACTCTGGCAATGACCGCCTATGCCGACCTCGATACCTCGGTCATCGACGAACTGCCGCCGGGCCGTACCCCCATCACCACGGTGGCGCTGCCCGACAGCCGGCGTGGCGATGTGATCGAGCGAGTCAAACTCGCCTGCACCGAGGGCAAGCAGGCCTACTGGGTCTGCACCCTGATCGAGGAGTCGGAGGTGCTGGAGTGTCAGGCCGCCGAGGATACCGCCGCCGAGCTGCAGAACCTGCTGCCCGGCCTGCACATCGGGCTGGTGCACGGTCGGATGCGGCCGGTGGAGAAACAGCGGGTGATGGAGGAGTTCAAGGCGGGCATACTGCAACTGCTGGTCGCCACCACCGTCATCGAGGTGGGGGTGGATGTGCCCAACGCCAGCCTGATGATCATCGAGAACCCGGAACGGCTCGGGCTGGCGCAGCTGCACCAGCTGCGCGGGCGGGTTGGCCGGGGTGCGGTAGCCTCACACTGCGTGCTGCTCTATCATGCCCCCTTGTCCAAGACGGCCCAGAGCCGGCTCGGGGTACTGCGAGAAACCAACGACGGCTTCCTCATCGCCCAGCGCGATCTGGAACTGCGCGGCCCGGGGGAACTGCTCGGCACCCGCCAGACAGGTCTGGCCGATCTCAAGATCGCCGATCTGGTGCGGGATCAGCCGCTTATTCCGCAGGTGCAAAAGATGGCACGCTTCCTCATGGATAGGCACCCAAGCCATGTCGAACCCTTGATTCGCCGTTGGCTCGGCTTACGGGATCACTATTCCAATGCCTGATCGAGGTAGATGCAGAAGATGGGCACATGTCCTTATGGATAGGCATCCGAGTCATGTCGAACCCTTGATTCGCCGTTGGCTCGGTCTGCGAGACCACTACTCAAACGCCTGACAACCAATCCCGAAACAGGAGGAAAGCAACCATGAATTCCTGGCTACGCGGCCTGCTCTACACCTTCGCCTTCCTGCTGCTGTTTGTCTGGGTTGCCCTCGGCCTGTTCGACGCCGAGCGCGCCAAAGGCCCCATCGCCAGCTGGATCAGCCAGCAGACCGGCGTGCCGGTCACCATAGGGCGACTGGTGTTCAACCCGCTGCACCCCTACACCCTGCTGGCTGAGCAGGTGCGTTACGGCGATGCAGTCTCCCTCGACAAGATCTATCTGGAGATCGAGAGCATCGACTGGCTGAGCCGCGACGTGCGGATCGCCCACCTCGATCTGATCCGTCCCGCCATCAAGCTGCCGCTGCCCAACCAGCTACCGAGCCTGCCGGTGCACTCCCTCACCATCAGTGACAGCACCATCGACAGGCTCAGTCTGGAAAGCCCCGAGCTGACCCTGCGCGGCCTCAATGCCACCCTGAGCGACTGGGAGCTGATCGATCCGAAACGCCAGCCACAGGCCAACCTGAGCCTCAATATCGGCCAGCTGGAGACTCCGCAGTTCACCTTCGCCCGTCTCAACCTGCAAGGGCGGCTGGAAGGAGAAGTGCTGCGCACCGACAAGTTGGTGACCAACCTGTTCGACGGTCTGCTGGAGACCGGCATGGTGCTGGACTGGCCCGCTCGAACCCTGCAACTGCACGATCTCAAGGCACGCGGCATGCGGATAGAGCTGGGTGATCTGACACAGCAAGGCTTCCCGCTGCGCTTCCCGTTGCAAAGCGTGTCGCTGGATCGCGGCCAGCTGGACGGCGTCAGCCTCAACGACATCAATCAGGAGCTCTCCTTCAACAACTTCAGCGGCCAGCTCACCGCCTTCAACTGGCAGGCGGGCAACCAGCCCACCGGCTATCTGAGCGGCACCCTGGGGGACATGGGGCGTGGCCTGTTCCAGCTGGAGGAGATCAAGGGCAAGCTCGCCTTCTCGCCCCAACAGATCGACGGCGAACTGCAGGGCAAGGCCTATGAAGGGGAGTTCAATGTCGAGCTCTCCCTCGATACCCAGCAGCAGAAGCTGACCCTGAAAGACGTGGCGCTGAGCGGCATGGATATCAGCCTGCCGCAAGGGTGGTGGCAGGATTGGCAGAGCTGGCGCCCGCAGCAGGTCGATATCCGCAAGCTGGCGTTCGACAAGCTCAAGGTGCTCTCCTTCGACGATACCCTGCCCCTGTCGCTGACCGGCTGGCAGCTCTATCTGAGTGATCTCGCCCTGCGCGATAACCAACCCGGCCCGCTGCTCGGCCGCGCCCGTATCGAGAGCAAGTGGTTCGAGCTGGTGTGGGATGGCCTCAGCGCCCGCAACGGCGAGCTGGATGGGGAACTGACCCCCAGCTCCTGGCAACTGGGAAAACTCACCAGCTCGCTGCCGGATGAGGGTACCTTCAACCTGAGTGGCCAGTGGGGCCGCGAACCGGGCCAGAGCAGTCGCCTCCAACTGCAGGCGACCAAGCTGGATCTGCAGCAGTGGGGCAAGATATTCCACTCCCCTGTCTCGTTCGCTGGCAAGGCGGACGTGAGCGCCGATCTGCAAGCCGAACATGGCAAAACGGCAGGCGAGTGGCGCCAGACCCTGCTGGGCAGCTTTGCCCTCGATGCCGACGAGCCGTTCTGGGACAAGGTGAAGATAGATCCGCTGCTGGATGAGTGGTTCAAGGGAGCGACCCCGCCCACCCTGACGCCGGATCAGCTGTGGCAGGCGATGCAGGAGGGTGACACCCCCTTCTACCGCATCAAGCTGCAGGGCAAGATCGACAAGGGGCAACTACAAGTCGAGCAGGCTGGCGCCTCCACCATCACCCATCTGCTGGCGCTGCAAGGGGGGATCGATCTGGTCAACGAGCAGTGGCAGCTGGATCTGGGGATCCTCAACGGCAACCGCTGCGCCGAGCTGCTCGCCCAGTGGCGCGGGCCGTTGACGGAACCCACGCTGGCTTGGAGCTTCCCTCAGAAGCAGGACGCCTGCGGCTGGGAAGTGGGAGTACGCTATCCGCCGCAAGGCAACAGCGCCCCACTCTGGCGACCGGCTCCCGCACCGAAAGCCCAAAACCAGGCCCAAGTGCAGACCCAAGCCGGGCAGACAAGCGACAGCCAGCAAGGGTAAAAACAGACAAGGCCTCATGATGAGGCCTTGTTGTTTGATGGGGAAACGGCGCGGTTACTGGCCCGGACGGCGGGGCGGCTGCACCACGTAGTGACCGCAGAACTCCGCCGCCAGCTTGCTGCCGCTGAACAGCTGGATCTTGAGGCTGAAGGTGGCAGGCTCCCCCCGCTTGAGCGGCTGCAGCACGGCGGGCATCCCCTCGCGGGCCACTCGCGCCTCGGGCTCCTCATCGACCGGGCCATGATATTTGATGGAGCTCTCGGCCAGCACCGGCTCGCCCACCAGCCCCTCCTCTTTAAGCTGCAGCCAGATCAGCCCCCAGCCCGCCAGCACGCACTGGCTGTAGACACTGCCGGCAAACATGCTGCCATGCACGTTGAAATTGGCCGCCAGATTGGCCTTGAGATGGAAGGTCTGGCCGTCGTAGTGGCTGATGTGCATCCCCATCTTCTCGCTGATGGGCACCCCGCGTGACCAGCGGGTGGTGAGATCCTGACACCACTCCGGCCGGTACTGGATAGTCTGCAACGGGCTCAGGGATTTGATCATCTGGCGATGGGGAATGCGACCAAAGGAGACAGGGCCGCCCCCCACTTCGAGAAAGCCGCACTTGCGATAGAACTCCACCGCCTCCTGACGGGCGTTCATCACCAGCCGTTTCACCTTCTCGCTGCGGGCCAGCTGCTCGAGATCCTCCACCATTCGGGCGCCCAGCCCCTGGCCGCGGTATTCGGGACGCAGCGCCATAAAGCGGATCTGCGCCTCGTCACCGCCGATAAAGAGGCGGCCCACCGCGATGGGGGTACCATCGGGGGCCAACATCAGCCGGTGAATGGCGACCGTGTCGTATTCGTCCCGCTCGGAACCGACGGGCAGATTGAAGGGTTTACGCAGAAGTTCCCAGCGCAACTGGTAGTAGGCATCCAGCTCGGCGACTGTCTGAGGGGTGACTACCCGGTACATAGTTTCATCCTTGAGTTACACTGGTCGGAAACCATCTTGCCGTGCAAATTCATGGACTTCAATCTGCAAGCGTACCAAGCCGATCACTTGTTGCACCTCAGCGTCAAACCCCAGCGCCGCCTCACGGTACAGGAAAATGACCAGCACCGCTGGCTGGAGATAGACGGCGTGGTGCAATCCGCCATGTCGCTCGCCGACCCCGCGACCCTCTGTCTGCCCCATCAACGGGTCATCGCCTGCCTGCTGCCCGAGCAGGCCACACAGATACTCGAACTGGGGCTGGGGGGCGGCGATCTCACTCGCCATCTCTGCCAACGCTGGCCCGATGCCCGCCATGAGTGCGTCGACCTCGACGAAGAGGTGCTGACCGTTTATCAGCAGTTTTTCCAGCATCAGGAGAGCGATGAACGCGCTGCTCCGGCACTCCATCAGGCCGATGCCCTCGCCTTTTTGGAGCAGAGCGAACTGCAGTACGATCTCATCCTGCTCGATCTATTCAGTCAGGATGGCAACCCGCTGCTGCTGTTTCAGGAGCGGCTCTACCGGGCGCTGGCTCCCCGCCTCTGCGGCACCCTGGTGATCAACCTGCTGCCGCGCACCGCACTGGAGCTAACCCACGCCCTGACACTGATAGAACAGTGGATTGGCCCCGCTACCCCCTATCCGGTTGCGGGGCTTATCAACGTGATCGTCCACGTCATACCGCGGGATCAAGCATCCTCAGACCTGTAGCCAGAAGGTCGTCGGCCCCTCGTTGACCAGCGCCACCTTCATGTCGGCGGCAAAACGGCCGGTTTCGGTCGGAATGCCGCTGGCTGAAGCCTTGGCCACGAAGTAGTCATAGAGCCGCTCGGCCTCGCTCGGGTGAGCACCGCAGGAGAAGCTGGGACGCATCCCTCGCTTGGTATCCGCCGCCAGCGTGAATTGGGAGACAACCAGCAGACTGCCGCCGATCTGGCTGACATTCAGGTTCATCTTGCCCTCCTTATCCGGAAAGATGCGATAACCACTGACCCGATGCAGCAACTTGTCGGCCTTGGCCTCGTCATCCCCCTGCTCAACCCCGAGCAGTACCAGTAATCCCTGACCGATGGCGCCGGTCACCTCCCCCTCGACAGTCACGCTGGCCTCGCTGACCCGCTGAATCAATGCAATCACATCCCTCTCCTTTGAAAACAGAACGACCGCCCCCTCGCAGGGGCGGTCGTCGATGCTACCAATAAACCGGTGGGCAAGGCGATGGCTTAGCCGAGCTCCTCACTCGCCGGTTTCTCATATTCACCGAGGCAGGCCGTGGTTTCAGCCCCCAGCAGCACCACCAGCCAGCTGAGATAGACCCAGACAAACAGGATCGGGATGGTAGCCAGCGCGCCGTAGATGGCCTGATAGGAGGGGAAGTTGGTGATGTAGATGGCAAAGCCGCGCTTGGCCAGCTCGAACAGGGTCGCCGCTACCAGCGCACCGATAAAGGCGTGGATCAGCCGCACCTTGCAGTTCGGCACCACGGTATAGACCAGCAGGAAGGTGAGCACCGAGAAGAGGAATGGCAAACCCCGCAGCAGCAGATAACCGATACCGAACAGGCTCTCGGCGCCAAACAGCCGCAGCGAGAAGATGTAGGAGGAGATGGCGATACTGGCCCCGATAAGCACGGGTCCCAAGGTGAGGATCATCCAGTACATGGCAAACGCCTGCGCCAGCGGGCGGCCCTGGGTCGAGCGCCAGATGTAGTTGAGGTTCTTGTCGATGGCGGAGATCAGCATCAGCGCCACCACCACCAGCGCCCCAATCCCCACAGCCGTGGTGTTGGTGGCATTGGCGACGAAGCCGTCGATGTACTCCTTGAGCATATCGCCCGCAGTCGGCACAAAGTTGTGGTAGACGAACTGCTCCATCGCCTGCTTGAGGCTCTGGAACACCGGGAAGGCGGACATCATGCCAAAGACCACGGCGATCATCGGCACCAGCGAAAGCAGGGTGACATAGGCCAGATAACCGGCGGTAACCGTCAATCTGTCCTGCTGGAAACGGCCCCAGACAAACTGGGCAAAGTGGCGACCATCATGGCGCAAGAAGGAGAGGGCGTGGGCCAAACGGCCGCTGACAGGCTGCTGCATCTTGATTCTCGTTAGCGTCATAGTGGCAATATTGTGTCAGAGGAGAGCGCTGTTTGACCACCTTTGCACCCGATTTGCCTCCATCTGCCCCAACCTATCACCCAGTAGGCGTCTCTGGCTGTCGTCAGAAGCAGAAATCAAAACGGCCCCGCAATGGGGCCGTTTGCAACGCCGGATTACAGCATGTAGTCCGCGGGCAGCTCGATGCGGGCAACGCCGGAGGCCACCGCTGCCAGCGCCACGGCGCGGGCTACGCGCGGCAGCAGACGGGCATCCATCGGCTTGGGAATGACGTAATCCTTGCCGAAGGCGAGCTCGCTGACCCCGGCGGCGGTCAGCACCTCGGCTGGCACCGGCTCCTTGGCCAGAGCACGGATCGCCTCGACCGCAGCAATCTTCATGGCATCGTTGATGCGGCTGGCGCGGGCGTCTAGGGCACCGCGGAAGATGAAGGGGAAACAGAGCACGTTGTTGATCTGGTTCGGGTAGTCGGAGCGGCCGGTACCCATGATAAGGTCACTGCGTACCGCGTGGGCCAGCGCCGGTTTGATCTCCGGATCCGGGTTGGAGCAGGCGAAGATCACCGGATTGGGCGCCATCAGGGCGACCGCTTCGGCGGGCAACACATCGGGGCCGGAGACACCAACAAACACATCCGCTCCTTCGATGACATCCATCAGGGTGCGCAGCGGGGTCTCGTTGGCGAAACGCTGCTTGTACTTGTTGAGATCGCTGCGGCCGGTGTGAATCACCCCCTGACGATCCAGCATGAAGATGTTGTACGCCCTGGCGCCACACTTGATCAGCAGATCCATACAGGCGGTGGCGGCAGCCCCCGCCCCCATGCAAACGATGCGGCTGTCGCTGATCTGCTTGCCCTGCACTTCCAGCGCATTGAGCAGCCCGGCGGCGGTGACGATGGCGGTACCGTGCTGGTCATCATGGAACACCGGAATATCGCAGCGCGCGATCAGCGCCTCTTCAATCTCGAAGCACTCAGGTGCCTTGATATCTTCCAGATTGATGCCACCGAAGGTATCGGCGATAGCCGCCACCGTGTCGATAAACTGCTGGCTGGTCTCGTGCTTCACCTCGATGTCGATGGCGTCGATACCGGCGAAGCGCTTGAACAACAGGGCCTTGCCCTCCATCACCGGCTTGGAGGCCAGCGGCCCCAGATTACCCAGCCCCAGAATGGCGGTGCCGTTGGAGATGACGGCCACCAGATTGCCCTTGCCGGTATAGCGGTAGGCGTCGGCCGGGTTGGCAGCGATCTCGCGCACTGGCTCGGCAACACCCGGGCTGTAGGCCAACGCCAGATCGCGGGCGGTTTCGGCAGGCTTGGTCAGGGCGATGGCAATTTTGCCCGGTACGGGCTGGGCGTGGTAATCGAGTGCTTCTTGACGCAGATCGGACATGGGGGACCCCGATGTGGTTGGTGCAAATGAGGTGCCGACAGGGGGCACGCAGAAGGGCGGGGATCATAAAAGAAAGCAGGGGTCATTCCCAGCAGATCATGCTACCGCCAGCCAGATCAGACCAGTTATTTCAGCACCTTACCCCACCCATGCCTACCACTTTAGTTATAGATCCTGCTGCATGGGGTAAAAATGGCGCAAAAAGGGCGGCAAGTTGGCCTTGCCGCCCTTTCTGTCAGTGCTGTAGACCTGACTCAGTTGCCCAGATAGACCGGCAACAGATTTGCCATCGACAGGAAGTGGAACAGCGCGGTCGCCAATCCGAACAGGATCAGCAGCCAGGCCATCAGCTTGCCGCCAGGGGTGACGAAGCGGGACGTCACTTCGCCCCGCTCGGCCCGCGCCCGGGTGCGCAGCACCAGCAGTGCCGGGATGATGCAGGTCCAGATGGTGGCGGCGGCACCGGCATAGCCGATGGCCAGCAGGAAGCCGAACGGGAAGAGCAGGGAGAGCACCAGCGGCGGCAGGAAGGTGACCGCCCAGGTCTTGCAGCGACCGGCGCGGCTGTTGTCGAACTTGAACAGATCAGCCAGATAGTCGAACACCCCGAGCCCCACTCCGATAAAGGAGGAGAGGATCGCCGCCATGGAGAAGCCGTTGATTGCGCTGGCCACCTTCTCCGATTCGATCACCCCTGAAAGCGCGGAGAGCAGCACACTCACATCCCCTCCCTTGGCAATCACGGGAGCAAAATCCTGACGGGGCAGGTTGCCGAAGATCCCCAGCAGCCAGAGCACGTAGAGCGCCAGCGCGATCAGGGTTCCCCCCAGAATGGCCCATCTGGCCTGCTGCTCGTTCTGGTAGTAGGCACGCAGGGAGGCCACCGAGTGGTGATAGCCGAACGAGGTGAGCGCCACTGGCAGCATCGCCATGGCATAGGGGGCGTAGCGACTCTCGCTGCCCGCCAGATCGAGCAGGGTCGGCAGCTTGATACTGCCGAGCAGCCCGGCCACACCGAGGGCGAAGCTGAGGATCATAAAGGCGATCAGTACCACCGAAATACGGTCAACGGCGCGAGTCGAGTGCCACACCACCGCAGAGAAGAGCGCCACGAACAGCACGGACGCGAGCTTGCTGTCGATCCCCAGGATGCCCTGCAGGATGGCACCGGAGGAGGTGATATAGGCGTAAAGCAGAATGCCGCCAACAAAGTAGACCGAGAGGTTGTTGAGGAGATTGAGCTTCTCCCCCAGCAGCTCGCGAGTCACAGTATTGAAGGAGACCCGCATATCGTGGTGCTGGAAGGATTCCAGCAACATCCAGCCGGAGAGGGTCATCATCACCATGGTGACGGTCAGCGCCAGCACCGACCAGAGGGTCCAGGCCCCCGCCCCCGAACTCGGCAGACCGAGCATGCCAGCCCCCACGCAGACGCTGGCAATGATGCAGGCGCCCCCCAAAATTGATGGTTTTTTCTTCATAATCCCTTCTTTTTCTGACTGGTTATCTATCCGCGGTAAACAAGACCGCGGCATGATGCCAGCCTTTGCCCGGGGAAGCACCTCAATATGGGCCAAAGGGGGGCTGACGGCGCCTGACTGGCCACAGCCAGCGCCATCAGCGCGAAGCCAAGAGGCTCAATCCATTACGGGGATCCCGGCTTTTGCCTCCGCCTCTCTGGCGATAGCCTCGGTCATCCCCTGAAAGATGAATAGGTGGAACGGCAGCATGGCGAGCCAGTAAGCCAGCCCCCAGGCGCCCTGCGGATGCCAGTGGGCGGTGACCCGGATGCGGGTCAACCCGGACTCCTCCGGCAGGATGTTGAACTCCAGCCGGCCGACGCCCGGGGCCTTCATGTTGAACAGCAGATCGAGCCTGCGCCCCTCATCCACCCCGAGGATCTGCCAGGAGTCGAGCATGTCACCCTTCACGAAGCGATCGGGATTGCTGCGACCACGGGTGCGGGCCGGACCGCCGATCAGGTGATCCATCCATTCGCGCACCACCCACAGCTGGTTCATGTAGAAGTAGCGCTTCTCGCCACCCAACTGTTGCAACACCTGCCACACCACCTCGGGGGAGGCGAGACAGATGGCATCGCCGCTGGCGGTACGGTCATAGAAGCCATATTCGGGATGACGCCAGCGCAGGCCGAGCGGCGTCTCCTGTCCCTGCTGCTCGGCCCCCAGCTTCTGCTCCAGCGCCAGACTCTCCGCCAGCGCTTCGTCAAAACTGAGCAGGGTCTGCGGCAGCAGTGCACGCAGCGGGCCATCGTCGGCCGGAATATCATGCTTGAGGCCACCCACCAATGCCTTGGCCACCGGCTGCGGCACCGAAGTGACAAACTGCAGCCACCAGGCGGAGAGACGCGGACTCAAAAACGGGATGGGAATGATGGGACAGCGCTTGCCGATATGGGCGGCGAACTTCTGCAACTGCTGTTGATAGCTAAGCAGTTCTGGGCCGACTGCATTGAAGATGCGGCCATCCACCTCGTCGGCTTCCACCAGCCCACCCAGATAGTGCAGCAGGTTGGACAGCGCAATCGGCGGCGTGCGCGAGCGCACCCACTTCGGCGTCACCATCATCGGCAGGTTGAACACCAGATCCCGCATCACCTCGAACGCCGCCGAGCCCGGGCCGATGATAATGCCTGCGCGCAGCTCCACCGTCGGTACGCCGGATTCACGAAACAGCTCGCCACAGTGGCGGCGGGAGTTGAGATGGCGACTGTTGCACTGCTCGGGCTGGATTGCCCCGAGATATATGATACGGCGCACCCCGGCGGCGCGGGCGGCGGCAGCAAAGTTCTTCACCCCCTGCTGCTCCAGCCGGTGAAAATCGGCCCCCGCCCCCATGGCATGCACCAGATAAAAAACGGTATCGATGCCCGCCAGCGCAGGCAGCAGGGTGATGGGCTTGAGGCTGTCGGCGAGGCGAAACTCGACCCCCTCAGGCAATCGGCAGGGACGGCGCGCCCCGGCAATCACCCTGTAGCCCAGGGTTTGCAGGTGAGGCACCAGATAGGAACCTATATACCCCGCCGCCCCCATCACCAAACAATTTCTCATGTAATTCTCCCTATCCTCACCGATGCCGCTTGTCAGCCAGAGTGCGCAGCGCTACCTGAAAATGTTCAACTAGAGCGCCACTATCCAGTCTCTTGCCATCCTGCCACGCCACCACCTTGCAACCTAGTACTAACCACCTCCCTGATTAGTCCGATTTGGTGTTAAGCCCTGCTTATTCGCTGGTCGATAAATAACCAGATGTATAGCGCCGAGGACGAACGTATGCGCATCGATCACTACGACCTCCAGGGGGAGGTGCAATACCGGCAACAACAGGCCCAGAGCCGCAAGGTGCGCAATCTTGGGCCAGTGCCACCCGCCGTCAATCCACCGGAAGGCAACAACACGGCAGTGGCCGGCGAACGCAGTAGCACCCTGACTCTCACCAGCGCCCTGATGCTGCAAACCTCGAGGCAATCCGCCGCCAGCCAGCAAGCGACAACACCTCCCGCCCCGCCCGCAGCGGACGTCGGCAAAGAGCAAGATGGTATTCCCGATGATGGGCTGGATAACCGCCAGCGACTGATCAAGCTGATGATTGAGGCGATGCTGGGCCACGAAATCGAGCTGCCCAAGCCGGTCAAACCCTCCGAAGAGGGAGGCGATGGAGTGACCCAAGGAGACGCCGCGGCTCAAGCCGCCGAGCCGGATCAACTGGTGGAGGTGACTGACACCCTGCTGCAACAGGAGCAGCTCAACGTGGTAGCATCGGCCAGCGTAGCGACTCGGGATGGTCAGACTATTCAGCTCGATCTCGGCTTTGTGCTCGACTGGCGCCAGCTGGAGGTGAGCCAGCGGCGCACCACCCTCAATGCCCTCAAGGATCCTCTGGTGCTCAGTCTGGATGGCAAGATTGCCGATCTGACCGAGACTAGAGTCACTTTCGATATTGATCAGGATGGCAAAGAGGATAGCCTGCCGGGCTTGAGTGAAGGGAGCGGCTTTGTAGCGCTGGATCGCAACGGCAACGGCACCATTGACGATGGCGGCGAGCTGTTCGGGGCCCGCTCCGGCAATGGCTTCGGCGAGTTGGCCACCATGGATGAGGATGGCAACGGGGTGCTGGATGAGGGGGATAGCCAGTTTTCAGCCCTGCAGTTCTGGCATCCCGAGCACGCACCTATAGCTCTGGTCGAACTGGGGATCGGCGCCATCCTGCTCCATCCCCTCGACACCCCCTTCAACCATCTTGGGGAGAGCGGCAATCAGGGGGTGCTGCGCCAATCCGGCCTCTATCTCACCGAACAGGGTAAAGGAGGCTGGGTGCAGCAGATCGATCTGCGGGTCTGAGCCTTGAAATAAAATCACCCATCGGTCGCTGACGATAACTGTCAGCGACCGGCTCCGGTGCCACCATCAACTCAGCTCGGTGGGGTCGATATCCAGACTCCAGCGCACCTTTTTGGTCTCGGGCCACCCCTCCAGCTCCTTCACCGCCCAATCCAGCAACTGGGCCAGTGGCGCCCGGTTCGGCCCCTGCACCAGCAACTGCATGCGGAACTTGCCCGCCTTGCGCTCCATAAAGCCGCTGATGGGCCCCAGCACCTGAACGTGGGGATAACGGGCGCTGCGCAGGGTATCGGCGAGTCGGGCGAGGAACAGCTGCACCTCGTCACGACCGTTGGCCTCGGCGCGGAACAGCCCCTGATAGCTGAAGGGCGGCAACCCCAGCAGGCGGCGCTCTTTCAACGCCGTATCGGCGAAGTGGCCGTAACCGTTCTGGGTCAGATCCTGCAGCAGGGCATGTTCCGGATGGTGGCTCTGCAGCACTACCAACCCGGGTTTGCTGGCGCGCCCGGCACGACCCGCCACCTGGGTGTAGAGCTGGGCCAGTTTCTCGGCGGCGCGAAAATCGGCGCTGAACAGAGCGCCATCCACATCCAGCAGACCCACTAGCGTCACATCCGGGAAGTGGTGGCCCTTGGCCAGCATCTGGGTGCCGATCAGGATCTTGTACTTGCCCGCCTTGATGTCGCCGAGATGGGTCTCCAGCTCCCCCTTGCGGCGGGTGTTGTCCCGATCGATGCGCACCACCGGATATTGCGGGAAAACCGTGGTGAGCAGCTGTTCCAGCTGCTCGGTGCCCACTCCCGATCCGATCAGTTCGTTGCTGCCACACTCGGGGCAGTGGTGGGGCAAGGGGCGCACGCTGTCGCAATGATGGCAGTGCAGCCGTCGCCCGGCCTGATGCCAGGTGTACCAGGCATCGCAACGCTCACAAGCGGCGCTCCAGCCACACTGGTGACAGATCAGAGCCGGGGCATAGCCACGGCGGTTGAGAAACAGCATCACCTGATTGCCCGCCGCCAGATGTTCTGCCATCAGCTGCTCCAGCTGGGGAGAGAGCCCGGCCTGCAGCCGCACGTTCTTGATATCCAGGATCACCTGACGGGCGGTCTGGGCGTTACCGGCACGACGAGTCAGGGTGAGATGGTGATACTTGCCGGTGCGGGCGTTGTACAGCGTCTCCAACGACGGGGTGGCCGAGCCAAGCAGGATGGGGATACCGGCACGATGAGCCCGCATCACCGCCAGATCCCGCGCTTGGTAGCGAAAACCGTCCTGCTGCTTGAAGGAGCCGTCGTGCTCTTCGTCGATGATGATAATGCCGAGGTTGTGAAACGGGGTGAACACCGCAGAGCGGGTGCCGATCAGGATGGCAGCGCCGCCGTCGCGGCAGGCGAGCCAGGCGTCGAGCCGCTCCCGATCGTTCATGGCCGAGTTCATCGCCACCACCGGCACGTTGAAGCGGCGCCGGAAGCGGTTGATGGTCTGTGGAGTGAGGCCGATCTCCGGTACCATCACCAGCGCCTGCTTGCCCGCCTTGAGCAACGGCTCGAGGATGCTTAAATACACCTCGGTCTTGCCGGAACCTGTGATGCCATCCAGCAGGAAGGCTCCGAACTTGTCGCTCTGGCTGGTAACGGCAGAGACGGCCAGCGCCTGCTCGCCGTTGAGACGCAGCCCCTCCCCCGGCTCGAAACGGGCAGCCCAATCGCCGTCGTGACTCGGCTCCAGCGAGCGCTTTTCCAGCAGCCCCTTCTTCTCCAGCGCGGTGAGTGCGGCGCACTGGATCTCCTCCTGCTTGAGGGCAGAGGGGGTCTGCGGCCCCTTGCGCAGCAGGGCGAGCGCTTGCTGCTGCTTGGCCGCCCGCTTGAGCTCGTTAAGGTCGATGGCCATGCCGGCCTCGGTAGCAAACCAGAACTCCAGCTCCCGATAGGCGGCTGGCTCCCCCTTGCGCACCAGCACTGGCAGGGCGTGAGGCAACACCTCACCCAGCGGATGCTGGTAGTAGCTGGCGCTCCAGTTCATCAGCGCCAGAATATCCGGCCCCAGCACCGGTGCCGTGTCCAATGCCCGTTTGATGGGCTTGAGCTTGTTGCGGGGCACCTGGCTGTCGGCCGGATGATCCACCACCAGCCCGACCAGGGTCTGGGGACCGAAAGGGATCTCGACCCGGCAACCGGGGGCAGGTAACGGCAGGGGAGAGAGATAGTCGAAGTGACGGCGTAACGGTACCGGGACAGCGACACGAACCAGATCCAGCGTTTGGGAAGAATTCACCAGGGGTTGCCTATTTTTTCTGCGAAGCCACTTGCCTGATCTCAGGCATTTCCTATATTATTCGCAGCCTTTGAAACTGTGTTCAACAATCGTGTGGTGTCCGACAAGAGATCGGATGGCGACACGGCCTATTAATTGAGGTTGTCCATGAAAGCTGGTATCCATCCTGACTACGTAGCCATCACCGCCAAGTGCTCTTGCGGTAACGTCATCAACACTTTCTCTACCATCGGTAAAGATCTGAACCTGGACGTGTGCTCCGAGTGCCACCCGTTCTACACCGGCAAGCAGAAAGAAGTTTCTAGCGGCGGCCGCGTAGACAAGTTCAACAAGCGTTTCGGTGCGATGACCACCAAGAAGTAATTTTACTTCTGAAGAATTCTGAAAAAGGCGCCCAATGGGCGCCTTTTTTACGATCCCTGTTTTTCATCCTTCATGTTCCCGCAGCCAGACGCACTCTCCCCTACTGGCCAAATCCTTTGGAACGACGCAAATAGACATACCCCTCACCCGGGCTACCCCAGCGCGGGCTCCCTGCGTTGTCATAGGCGCGATCCAGCAATCTGACGCTATCGGGGCCAATCCAGATATGCTGCACCAGCGTAGTGGCTCCACCAAAATCGGTGGAGCAGTGGCCCACCCGGGTGTGGCCGGCATATTCGCCGGAGGGAGTGCGTGTCAGCCAGATCTCGCATCCGTGGCGCAAGGAGAGCTGCTGCGGGGTCAGACTGTCGAGCAGGGCGGGATCATGCCAGGCACCGGCAAAATCGGTGGCTCGGGGCATGGTCAGCTCTGCCATCAGGATCCGCCCGTCAGGGGCGGGTGAGAAGCGATAGATGCGCTGGCGGAAAGGACGAACGGAGCGCAGACTCAGGTACTGCTCGGCATAGACCCAGCGATAGCCCTGATAGCCGGGCCAGATCTCCATCAGGCGTAGCTCGGCACTGGTAAAGCGGCTGTCGTAACTGGCCTGCTCCCGGCTCGTAAAGGCCCCGTTGAACCAGCTGAGTAGCGGCTCCATACCGGGCTTGAGTGGGGTAGCCTGAGGCGCCGAACCTGCCAACACCAGACAGGAACAGAGCAGCCCGAATACGGCCACCAGCAACTTTGCCATCGAATCCTTCCGAATCATCATAGTGGCGGCGATTATATGAGCGAATTTCCCCAATAACAGCCATTACGATCAAATCATTGCCACTCTGGTGCAAAAACCTCACAAGGATGCCAGTCCGCTCACTAAACCCGATATTTTGCCACCGCCTTGTTGAGCAGCTGGGCCTGCTCGTTGAGACCCTCGCTGGATCTCGCATTTTCCTCCGCCATGATGCTCGACTCCTGAGCGATGTCACGGATGTTGTTGACGTTGCGGTTCACCTCGTTGGCCACCAGACTCTGCTGTTCGATGGCTGCCGCAATCTGGGTGCTCATGTCCATGATGTGGGTAACATCCTGAGTGATCTGCCCCAGCAACTCCCCTGCGGTACTGGCCTGATCCGAGCTGCGGTTGCCCTGCTCGCGGCAGGTCGCCATTACCTCGACGATGCTGCCGGTCTGTTTCTGCAGCGAGCTGATGATGCCGGCAATCTCTTGGGTCGATTTCTGGGTACGGATGGCCAGATTGCGCACCTCATCGGCCACTACCGCAAAGCCGCGCCCCTGATCCCCTGCCCTAGCTGCTTCGATGGCTGCGTTGAGGGCCAGCAGGTTGGTCTGCTCGGCAATGCCGCGGATCACATCGAGCACGGAGCCGATGGTCTCGCTCTCTTTTTGCAGCTGGCTCACCTCGCGGGATGAACTCTCCAGATTGCCCGCCAGCGAGCGGATCTGCTCGACAGTATTCTCGACCGCAGTCCGCCCCTCCATCGCCTTGTTGTTGGTCGTCTGCGCATTGTTGGCCGCCTGCTCGGTGTTGCGGGCGATCTCTTCGATGGTGGATCCCATCTCGGTGGACGCGGTCGCCACCATATCAGTCTCCTGCAGCTGGCGCGCCGCCCCTTCACTGGTGCGCTTGACGTTGGCCGAGAGGTGATCCGCCGCTTCAGTCAGGGTGTGCACGCTCTGCTTCACATCGCCGATCAGATCGCGAAACCCACCCAGCATCACGTCGAGATTGCCTGCCAGCTGGGCCATTTCATCTGCCCCGCGCAACTCTATCTTCAGGCGCAGGTCATTATCCTGACGAATGCGGTTGACGGTATCATTCACCTGAGTAATGGGACGGTCGATGCTGCGCCCCAGCAACACGCTCATGATGCCGATCAGCACCACAATCACCCCGCCACAGACCAGCATCAGGCTGTTGAGGCGAGCGCTCTGCCGCTCAAGCTCAGCGACAATGTGCTGATCGACGGCGGCAAACCCCTGTTCGGTCTGATGCACCAGATCCCGCATCTGGTTGCGCAGCCCCTCATCCTCTTTCAGCCCCAGTACCTGCATCCCCTGCACCAACGCCACAAAGTCCTGCCGGTACTGCTTGCTGGCCTGCTCCAACCTGCCGCGATCCCCCTCCGGCAAAGTGGCAAGACTATCCTGAAAACTCTTGTGCAAGGTCTCGAAACGCTCCAGATACTGGATATCAGAGCGAAGCATGAAGTCTTTCTCCGCCCGTCTCAGCTGCAACATGGTGATGAGCAGCCCCTGCTGATCCAGCTGCTTGAGCCCATTCTCCACCTCATGCACCGCCGCCCGCAGCTTGCCATAGAGCCCCTCCTCCGGCCCCAGACCAATCTTCTGCTGCTGAGCCACCAGATCGTTGAAGGCTTTGCCATAGCCGCTGATCTGCTGATCCAGCCTGGTCAGCTCCCCCTCGACGGCCGCCAGATTGTCATCGGTCACCAGCTCCCGATTGTGCTGGTGAAAATCCGAGAGCCCCTGATTGAAGCGCTCGGCGAAGGCCATATCCTTGCGGATCAGAAAATCCTTCTCGGCCCGCCGCAGGTTGAGCATGGCGATCTCCAGCTGGTCGATATTACGCTGGGCTTCGGTCAGATGGCGGTGCACCTGGCTGGAGTAGATAAACAGGCCGCTCAGTACCAGCATGGCAACGGCAACCAGCACGGTATTCAGGATCAACTTATGACGGATAAGCACGATGGACCTCTCGCAAACTGGCAGTGAACTGCATTGAGCTTATGCAGAAAAGCGGCGACAGGTGATCTGTGCAAGGAATATTCATTGAAATGCCACACCCACTCCTTATACTGGTTGCACCTGTTTCCAGCCGTGGATTTGACACTATGGAATACAATACTTCTGAACTGTGCGACATCTATCAGGACATGGTGGATGTGCTTGAACCCATGCTCTGCTCCTTCGGCGGCCGCGCCTCTTTCGGCGGCGTCATCACCACCGTCAAATGCTTCGAATCGAATGGCCTGATCCGTGAACTCGTCAAAGAGAACGGACTGGGACGCGTCTTGCTGATCGATGGCGGTGGCTCCATGCGCCGAGCTCTGATCGACAGCGATATCGCCACCACGGCGGCCGAGAACGATTGGGAAGGGATTGTCTGCTACGGCTGCGTCCGCGAAGTCGATATTCTGGAAGATCTGGATATCGGTATTCAGGCACTGGCAGCCATTCCGGTCGGTGCCGACAGCAAGGATGTAGGGGAGACCGATCTGCCGGTCAACTTCGGTGGCGTGACCTTCCTGCCCGACGACCACCTCTACGCCGATACCACAGGGGTGATCCTCTCCCCCGAGGCACTCGATATCGAGTAAGCCACAGACAGCGTGACGACGGGAGCCTTGGCTCCCGTTTTTTATGTCTGCAACTTGCTGAAAAATGACCAAAAAAGAGGGCCAGATAAACTGGCCCTTAACTGGAAGCAATGTGAGCAATGTCGTGCCTTCACAAGAAGTCCATCACGTTGGAACGAATGAAGTCTTTCCCGGAAAACAAGTTAACAATAATCATTCTCATTTAACTAGGCAAGCGCTATTTGCAGAAAGTGCAAAAAAATTGACCACCGCGAAGGGTGGTCAATCTGGTCAGGCTTGCCGGGTGGCCGTTTGCAGGCTGGATAATCCGGCCTCGCCCACCAGCTTGCGGCTGAGGTAGCGCAACAAGACACCGTAGAGCGGCACGAACAAACCAAGGCTTATCAGCAACTTGAATACGTAATCGACGGTTGCGATCTCGACCCAGTGCTCTGCCATGAAAGGATCTGTGGTGCGCCAGAAGGCCACACTGAAGAAAGCGATGGTATCAACCAGATTACCGAACAGGGTGGAGGCCGCAGGTGCAATCCACCACTGCTTGAGCAGACGCAGGCGGTTGAACACCACCACATCCATGAACTGCCCTACCAGATAGGCCATAAAGCTGGCCAGCGCGATACGCGCTACGAACAGGTTGAACTCGGCCAGATGACCAACGCCCTGGAAACTCCCTTCGAAGAAGAGCACGGAGAGCACATAGGAGACCGCCAGCGCAGGAAGCATCACGGTCTGGATAATCTTGCGTGCCAGACCGGCACCGAAGATCCGCACCGTCAGGTCAGTGGCGAGGAAGATAAACGGGAAGCTGAACGCACCCCAAGTGGTGTGGAAGCCAAACACAGTGATCGGCAGCTGCACCAGATAGTTGCTGCTGGCAATGATCAGGATGTGGAACAACGACAGGCGAACGAGCGCCGTTTGGTACTGCGCAGGGGTCAGATTCATCTTGTGACCTTTTTGGTTAATGGGGTTAGGGAACCCATATCGCCACCATTGGCGATAATCGAGGGGCGAGATTATACGCCCCCAAACCGATAGTTCAATCTTTATGCGATTACGCTTGTCCAGGTTGGCCTGCGGCAGAGCAGGCCTTGTGGGCGATAGTCACACCTTGTGCTGTCTGGCGAGCCAGAGCAGCGCCTCCCGATCCGCCGGGCGCACCGCCTCCAGCCAGCAGCCGCTGTAGTGTTCGTACTCCAGCCGAAACTGGCTCCCTTCAAACTCCAGCAACCAACTATGGCGGTCGGCCCCCATATCCTGCTCGAGCGGCTGCAGCTCCCACTCTCGCAGCAAGACCTGCGCCAACAGAGGGAACGTGTCCCAGTTGAGTGCCGGACAATCCAGCGTCACCACGCCAGCTTCGCTATCTACCTGTTTGATTTGCCAACTCATTCCCTGTCTCTCAGCTACTGCAGGAGAGCTCACCACCGCAATACCATGCCGGAGTCGGGGTGGCGAGATCCTCATATTCGGGTTGTTCATCATAGGGGTGCTGCAAGGCGGCGAACAGCCGCTCGAACGGCTGCATATCCCCTGCGTCGGCGGCGTCGATCACCTGCTGGGCCAGCGCATTGCGCAGCACATACTTGGGGTTGATGGCATCCATCTGCCCCTTACGCACGGCATCCTCGCTGCCTTCGCGCATTAGCCGTGCCCGATAGCGTTCCAGCCACTCCTGCCAAACACCAGGTTCAGACAACAGGGCCAGCAGAGACGCAGGCCACGCCCCCTCTTGCGTTACCTCACCGAGACGACGAAGGAACAGGTGGTAATCCACCTTGTGGGCCGCCAGCAACCGGAACAGCTCGCGGAACAGAGCTGGGTCACCCTCCTCCCACACTGCCAGTCCGAGCTTGGCCCGCATCAGCTCGGAGTAGTGCAGCATCAGCTGCTGCTCGTACTGGGCCAACGCTGCAGCCAGCGCATCACCGTCTACATGGCCAGCCAACGCCTGCGCCAGCTTTTGCAGATTCCAGTAACCGACCGCGGGCTGCTGATCCAGCGCGTAGCGGCCCGCAGGGTCCGAGTGGTTGCAGACAAAATCGGGCACATAGGCATCGATAAAGCCGTATGGCCCGTAATCCAGCGTCAAGCCGAGCAGCGACATGTTGTCGGTATTCATTACCCCGTGACAGAAGCCCGCCGACTGCCATTTGGCAATCAACCGCGCTGTGCGGCGCACCACTTCGGCAAACAGTTCGGCGCCACTCTCCAGCTCGGGGAAGTGGTGGCGCAGCAGATAGTCGATGAGTGGCGGGATCTTCTCCCCCTGCCCGCTCCAGGCGAAATACTCGATATGGCCGAAGCGCAGATGGCTGGGGGCGGTGCGCAGCACGGTCGCTCCGGTCTCCACCAGCTCGCGGTAAACGGGCTCCTGACTCCCCACCAATACCAGCGCCCGCGTGGTCGGGATGCCGAGGGCATGGAGCGCCTCGGAGGCGAGATACTCGCGAATGCTGGAGCGCAGCACGGCGCGGCCGTCACCAAAACGGGAAAACGGCGTCTTTCCTGCCCCCTTCAGGTGGAGATCCCAGCGCTGACCATCCGGCGCCTGCTGCTCACCCAACAGCAGCGCGCGACCATCCCCAAGCCGGGGGCTATAACCCCCGAACTGATGGCCCGCATAGACCTGAGCTACCGGCTGCATACCGGGCAGTACTTTTCCCTCGCCACAACAGGCGATCCAGTCAGCCTCGCTGACGCCTCCCAATTCCAGCTCATCCAGCAAAGTCCGGTTGAGATGAAGCAACCGGGGTTGCTGCAGCGGCTGGGGGGCCACGGGTTCACAGGCCCAGGGCAACTCGGTCGCAAAAGTGTTGATCAACTTCATGGTTGTGCCATTCGTCCCTGCGTATGCTCGTGTCACTCTTTATACTGCCGTCAGCCATGCTTGTGCTCACTGGCAACCATCATTTTTCAATTCAAGGAGAAGAAGATGCAAAAATGGGTATATGCCCTGCCCTTGCTGGCACTGGCGTGGGGTCATCAGGCCAAGGCTGCCGATATTGAAGCCGGCAAAGCCAAGGCGGCGGTCTGTGCCGCCTGTCACGGCGTGGAAGGCAAGGCGATGATCCCCAACTATCCCCATCTGGCGGGTCAGAATGCCGCCTATCTGGTGAAACAGTTGAAAGCGTTCAAGGATGGCACTCGCAAAGAGCCCTTGATGGACCCCTTCATGGCGCCGCTGACCGATGCGGATATCGACAATCTGGCGGCCTTCTACGCCAGCCTGAAATAACCTCGCGTCTAACCCTTGGTTCTTCCGAGCCGCGCTTACCGTGGTCGATTAGGCTGCCTAATCGACCCTACCGCCGGCAGTAGTCGATGATCAGATCCATAAAGGCTTCGCCGAAGCGCTCCAACTTGCGGTGACCGACGCCGTTGATGGCCAGCATCTCGTCTTCGGTCATCGGCATCAGCTGAGCCATCTCCACCAGGGTCGCATCGTTGAACACCACGTAGGGCGGCACCTCTTCGTCCTCGGCAATCTGCTTGCGCAGGCCGCGCAGCTCCTTGAACAACCGTTTGTCGTAGTTGGCGTTGTCGAGCAGGCCATTGCGCTTCTCCTTGCGGCTGGAGATGGGCTGCAAGCGGGGCACCGCCAGCTCCAGCTTCACCTCGCCACGCAGCACGGGGCGGGCCGCCTCGGTCAGCTGCAGCACCAGATTGCGGGTGATGTTCTGGGTCAGCAGCCCCTTGTGGATCAGCTGGCGGATCACGCTCATCCAGTATTCGTGGCTCTGATCCTTGCCGATGCCGTAGGTCGACAGCTTGTCGTGGCCGTGATCCTTGATGCGCTGGTTGAGGGAACCGCGCAGCACCTCCACTACATAACCCACCCCGAAATTCTGCCCCACCCGCCAGACGCAGGAGAGCGCCTTCTGGGCATCTTCGGTGCCGTCATAACTTTTGGGCGGATCGAGACAGATATCGCAGTTGCCGCACGGCTTGTCGTTGTACTCGCCGAAGTAGTTGAGCAGCACCTGACGGCGGCAGGTTTGCGCCTCGGCAAACGCCGCCATCACGTTGAGCTTGTATTGCTCCACCTGCAACTGCTGGGGATTCTCGATGTTGTCGAGCAGGCGGCGCACCCGGCCGATATCGGCGGGATCGTAGAGCAGCAGCGCCTCGGCGGGGGTGCCATCGCGCCCGGCGCGGCCGGTCTCCTGATAGTAGGATTCGATGTTCTTCGGGATGTCGTAGTGCACCACGAAGCGCACATTGGGCTTGTCGATGCCCATACCGAACGCCACCGTCGCCACCACTATCTCGATGTCATCCTTGAGGAAGGCATCCTGGGTCTGCTGGCGCTGCTCGAGCGGCAGCCCCGCATGATAGGGCGCCACCTTGCAGCCGTGGCGGGATAGCCGCTCGGCCACCTCCTCCACCCGGTTGCGGCTGGAGCAGTAGACGATGCCGCAGTTGCCCTTCTGGCTCTGCACGTAGCGCAGCAGCTGCTCAGCCGCCTTGAACTTCTCCACCAGGCTGTAGCGGATATTGGGACGATCGAAGCTGGCGGTGTGGATGAAGGGATCGTTCAGCTCTAGGCGGTGCAGCATGTCGCTGCGGGTCGCCTCGTCGGCGGTGGCGGTCAGCGCCACCACAGGCACCTGCGGGAACCACTGTTTGAGCCGCCCCAGCGCCGCATACTCAGGCCGGAAATCGTGGCCCCACTGGGAGACACAGTGCGCCTCATCGATGGCGAACAGCCCGAGCGGCAGCTCGGCCAGCCGATCCATAAACTCGTGCTGCAACAGTCGCTCGGGGGAGACATAGACCAGCTTGATCTCGCCGCGGCGCATGGCGGCAAAGTTCTGGATCATCTCCTCCCGGCTCAGGGCCGAGTTGATGTAGACCGCCGCCACACCGTTGGCGCGCAGGCTGTCGACCTGATCCTTCATCAGCGAAATAAGGGGAGAAACCACCACCCCGAGCCCGGGCCGCAGCAGTGCCGGGATCTGGTAGCAGAGCGACTTGCCACCACCGGTGGGCTTGAGCACCAGCGCATCGCGCCCCGCCACGATCTGCTCGATGATTTCGAGCTGACCCGGCCGAAACTGCTGATAGCCGAAGACCGCCTGCAGCAGGGCAAGCGGACTCTCTGGCTGAGGATCTGGCAGGGTTTCGGCAATCGCGGTCATGGGCTCTCCTTTGGGGTCGCCATTCTAAAGCAGCCGCCGCCCACAATAAACCTGCCATTGCGACTGTTAAGGAACTGTTGCAGACTGGCTGGAGTTTTTACTCGGCTTTGATGACAAGGATTGGGATCAGAGAATGAAACAGATGCTCAAGAAGATGGCGCTCAGTGGCATTGCCAACCTGTTTGCCGAGAAGATGCCCTTCAACAAGCTGATCGGCATGCAGGTGACCCACTACGACTTCGACAAGGTGGAACTGCGCATCAAGATGGACGACAAACTAATCGGCAACCCTTTCCACAACATCCTGCACGGCGGCGTCACCGCCACGCTGCTCGATGTGGCGGGTGGCATGATCGTCGCTGCTTCCTGCATCGACGAGCTGGAGGAGTTCTCCCCCAGCTATCTCAAGGAGCGCTTCGCCCGCCTAGGCACCATAGATCTGCGGGTGGATTACCTGCGCCCGGGACGCGGCAACGAGTTTATCGCCACCGCCCACATCATCCGGGCTGGCAGCAAGGTGGCCGTCGCCCGGATGGAGCTGCACAACGAAGAAGGCACCCACATCGCCTTCGGTACCGGAACCTATCTGGTGGGTTGAACCAAGTTAGTGCATAAAAACCACGCGGCTAATCCACTTTTAATCATTAGATTCCTTACCCCCTCTGGCCGAACAAGGTCCATACTGATAGTCGGGATTGTGTGCAGAGGGAGGATTGCAGGCGATGAGTGCGAAACTGGCCATCAAACCATCCAGAGCCTTGTTGACACAACTCGAGTCCATGCTCGACGAGGTGCAGACACCCGAGTGTCGCCACTGGTTGGAACAGGAGCTTGAGGGGTATTCTCTCTCCTCACCCTTGCCTTGGTATCGCATCGTTCCCTGTCGGCAACGCGGTCACTTTCTGGATCTGAAGACGGGAAAATATTTGACCTGTCATATCAACAGTCAAACGCTATGCCAACGCGATCTGGCCCAAATTCAGTTCATTTATGCCCGTGAACCCGCCGCCCACTATTTGCTGCAACGCAATTCCGGTATTGAACCCTGGCCAGAACAGCTGCTGGAAGATTATCAGGAGCAGTTGATCCCCGGCCATCTATGCCTGCAAGCTTGGCATGAGCCCGTGATTTCATTACGTGCACAACTGATGGAGGGAATAGAACATTTCATTAGTGAGTACCCCAAGCACGCGGCCTTGCTGCCTCAACACAGTTTCAAGGCTTTGCGGCATCAGCACTGGCATATCTGAGTAAGCGCCTGGCGCGCAAGGAGGGCACCATAGACAAGACCCATAGCGAGATTGCCACAATCTAGAGTGCCGGAGTCAGGATCAGACTCCACCGATGGGCCACCGAGCGGTGGCCCTTTTAATGTCTGTGGTCTTGCTTCGCCCCTGAATACAGCAGGTCAGGTCACTTGGCCAGGTAACAGGTCAGCAGCCAAAGAAAATCGGGAAAACAGGAAGGATAAATGCAAAAAGGCCGCTCTATTGAGCGGCCTTTTCAAATTTGGTCGGTGTGAGAGGATTCGAACCTCCGACCCCTTCGTCCCGAACGAAGTGCGCTACCAAGCTGCGCTACACACCGATGTCTGCGGGACGGGAATTTACCGAAAGCCCAGACCCGACACAAGCCTTTTTTGCATTTGGCAGGAAAAAAAGTGCCGTTCGCTCAACTATTCAGCACTCTTTTCATCCGTTTACCGGGCTGCAGCCAGCTGGTGACATTCCGGCAACCGGCCGTCAGGCCAGGCGCAGGGATGCCGGCCCCAACAGACGGCGCTGCCAGTCAGCCACAGTGCCATGCTCCAGCCAGTCGGCTGCATGCTGGCGCCAGTTGGGGGAGATAGCAGGATTCTCCAGCAGCATCACCAGATCCGCTTCATTGCGCACCTGATTGAACAGGATATCCGCCGTGCGCTTCACCGTCAGTTCGGGATAGGGTCTGTCTACCAGCTCCATGGCCGTGTCAGGCGCGATCATGCCCTCCTCCAGCACCCGCAGCAGCCAGCCACAACGGCCATTTAGCTGCATCACCTGGGACATCTGGCCATAGCCAAAGCGCTGGTTGAGCTTGAAACAGGGGGATCTCGGCTGGCTGATCTGGATCAGCGCCTCGCCGAGTCGATAGACATCGCCAATGCAGGCTTGCACCTCGGTCAGCCCGATACCGGAGAGGTTCTCGCCAAAGGCGGCAGGTTGCCAGGGTGTACGTGGCGCAGGCAAGCCCAGCGCGGTTTGCCAGGTCTGCCACCAGCCATAGTGCTCGGCAGGATAGTAGTGGAGCGCCCGATCCGGGCCACCGTGGTGGCGCAGGTCACACTGCTCATCCCCTTCCAGACCGGCAAAGGTACAGCGAACTGGTGCAGAGATCGGTTGCTTGTGAATGGCGCTGGTGAGGCCGGGCACCAGCTCGGTGCCACGACCGCTAAAAAGGGAGATCCGCATACTCATCCTCCAGGTTGACGAGAGTAGGCGGATCTTATCATGGCGTCAGACGACGGCCTGCATCTGGGTGGTCATGGCGATCTCGGCACGACGGCGCTTCTCCGCCCTGGCCATCAGATACCAGCTGCCGAAGGTAAAGAGCGATACCGACAGCAGGATCAGGCTGGCCACCGCGTTGATCTCGGGTTTCACCCCGAGCCGCACTGCCGAGAAGACCTCCATCGGCAAGGTGGTCGAGCCCGGGCCGGAGACGAAGCTCGCCAGCACCAGATCATCCAGCGACAGGGCGAACGACATCATGCCGCCTGCCGCCAGCGAGGGGGCGATCATCGGGATGGTGATCAGGAAGAACACCTTCCACGGCTTGGCGCCAAGATCCATCGCCGCCTCCTCGATGGAGAGATCCAGCTCCCGCAACCGCGCCGACACCACGATCGCCACATAGGCGGTACAGAAGGTGGTGTGGGCGATCCAGATGGTCAGCATGCCCCGCTCGGCGGGCCAGCCCACCAGCTGGGCCATCGCCACAAACAGCAGCAACAGCGACAAACCGGTGATCACCTCTGGCATCACCAGCGGCGCCGTCACCATGCCGCCGAACAGGGTGCGACCACGGAAGTGGGGAATTCGGGTCAGCACAAAGGCCGCTACCGTCCCCAGCGCCACTGCGGCGATCGCGGTGTAGAAGGCGATCTCCAGCGAGCGGAACACAGACCCGATCAGCTGCTTGTTGTCGAGCAGGCCGAAGTACCACTTGAGCGACCAACCACCCCACACCGTCACCAGCTTGGAGGCGTTGAAGGAGTAGATCACCATGATGATCATGGGCAGGTAGATAAACAGCAGCCCCAGCCATAGCATCAGTTTGGCAAAACCGAAACGCTTCATCATGCCTTGCCCTCCAGCTCTTTGGCCTGGTTACGGTTGAAGAGGATGATCGGAATGATCAGCACCGCCAGCATCACCACCGCCAGTGCAGAGGCTACCGGCCAGTCGCGGTTGTTGAAGAACTCCTGCCACAACACCTTGCCGATCATCAGGGTCTCTGGGCCGCCCAGCATTTCCGGGATGACGAACTCTCCCACTACCGGAATAAACACCAGCATGCAGCCGGCGATGATGCCGTTTTTGGAGAGCGGCACCGTGATCTGCCAGAAGCGGGTCAGGTTGCGCGCCCCCAGGTCGGAGGCCGCCTCCAGCAGGCTCTGGTCATGCTTGACCAGATTGGCGTAGAGCGGCAGCACCATGAAGGGCAGGTAGGAGTAAACGATGCCGATATAGACCGCCAGGTTGGTGTTGAGGATCTGCAGCGGCTCGTCGATCACCCCGATCCCCAGCAAGACGCTGTTGAGCAGGCCGTTGTTACTGAGAATCCCCATCCACGCATAGACCCGGATCAGGATGGCGGTCCAGGTCGGCATCATGATCAGCAGCAGCAGAACGGTCTGGGTCTCCTTGTTGGCCCGGGCGATGGAGTAGGCCATCGGATAGCCAATCAGCAGGCAGAGCAAAGTACTGACAAAGGCCATCTTGAGGGAGCCGAGATAGGCCGCGATATAGAGCTCATCCTCCTGCAGCAGCAGGTAGTTGCCCATGTTGAGCAGGATGGTGAGCTGATTGTCGGCCCAGCTCACCACGTCGGTGTAGGGCGGGATCGCCACATCCGCTTCCGCAAAACTGATCTTCACCACGATGACAAAGGGCAGCAGGAAGAAGAGGAACAGCCAGAAGAAGGGGATGCCGATCACCAGGCGGCGCCCCCCGACCCGCTTCAGTCGTTGCAATAACTTCATGATTGCAGCACCACGCCGCTGTCATCTTCCCAGTAGAGGAACACCTGGTCATCCCAGGTTGGCCGCTTGCCGTGGCGTTCGGCATTGGCGATGAAAGCCTGAACGATTTTGCCCGAGGGCAGCTGGATGTGATAAACCGAGTGACCGCCCAGATAAGCGATGTCATAGACCTCACCCTTGGTCCAGTTGAAGTCCGGGTGCTCGATCTCCTCCGGCTTTTGCAGACTCATCAGCAGTTTTTCCGGCCGCAGGGCGTAGGTCACCTTCTTGTTCTCGGCGCGGGAGCTGATGCCGTGGCCCACATAGATGGGCTGCTCCAGATCGGCGCAGGCGATGGTGGCGTGGTCCTGCTCATCCTCCACCAGCAGGCCGTCGAACAGGTTGACGTTGCCGATAAACTCGCACACCAGCCGACTGGCTGGGGTCTCGTAGATATCCATCGGGCTGCCGATCTGCTCGATGCAGCCGAGGTGCATGATGGCGATCCGCTCCGCCATGGTCATTGCCTCTTCCTGATCGTGGGTCACCATGACGCAGGTCACCCCGACCCGCTCGATGATCTCCACCAGCTCCAGTTGCATCTTGGAACGCAGCTTCTTGTCGAGCGCCCCCATGGGTTCATCCAGCAGCAGCAACTTGGGACGCTTGGCTAGCGAGCGAGCCAACGCCACCCGCTGGCGCTGGCCACCGGAGAGCTGATGCGGTTTGCGGCGGGCATACTGGGTCATCTGCACCAGCTTGAGCATCTCCTCCACGCGGGCATCGATCTCGGCCTTGGGCAGGCCATCCTGCTTGAGGCCAAAGGCGATGTTCTGGGCCACCGTCATATGGGGGAACAGGGCGTAGGACTGGAACATCATGTTGATGGGGCGTTCATAGGGGGGCATGTCGGTGATGTCGACCCCGTCGAGGAACAGTCGTCCCTCGGTCGGGCGTTCGAAACCGGCCAGCATCCGCAGCAGGGTCGATTTGCCGGAACCGGACCCGCCGAGCAGGGCGAAAATCTCCCCCTTGTGAATATTGAGAGATACGTTATCGACCGCCAGCGTTTCGTCGAACTGCTTGCTTACCCGATCAATTTTCACCAGCACTTCTTTGCGCTGCTGACTGCCCTCGAGGGCTTTCTTGTAGGCACTGGAGGCTATCGCCATTACCAAACTCCCCAACGTGATACCAGCCTTGCGGCCGATCCATAAAAGCGATTTGGCGCCCCCGAACGGGCACCAAGGTTAGGTACCGGACTTGATCTTGGTCCAACTCCGGGTGATTAGACGCTGTACCGAGCGGGGATGTGCTTCCTGCACATAGAGTCGCTCCAGCACGGCCTGAGGGGGATAAACCTCCTCATTGTTGCGCACCGCCTCATCCATAAACTCGCCCGCCCTTGAGTTGGGATTCGCGTAACCCACATAGTCGCTGACCTTGGCGATCACTTCGGGTTGCAGGACGTAGTTGATGAGGGCGTGCGCCTCTTTGACATTGGTGGCATCGGACGGGATCGCCATCATGTCGAACCAGAGATTGCCCCCCTCTTTCGGAATGCTGTAGGCAATTTTCACCCCCTTGCCAGCTTCATCGGCACGGGCAGCGGCTTGCAGGATGTCGCCGGAAAAACCGGCTGCCACGCAGATGTCGCCATTGGCGAGATCGCCGATGTATTTGGAGGAGTGGAAGTAGGCCACATAGGGCCGTACCTTGAGCAGCAGCGCCTCGGCCTGCTTGATATCCCCCGTCGCATGACTGTTGGGATCGAGTCCGAGGTAGTTGAGGGCAGCAGGGATCATCTCGTCGGCGGAGTCGAGGAAGGCGACGCCGCAGCGAGAGAGTTTCGCCATGTTTTCCGGTTCGAAGATGGTGGCCCAAGAGTCAATCTTGTCGACCCCCAGCACCGCCTTGATTTTGTCGACGTTGTAGCCGATGCCGTTGGTCCCCCACAGATAGGGCACCGCGTACTGATGACCCGGATCCACCTTGTCGAGCTGCTTGAGCAGCACGGGATCCAGGTTGGCCAGATTGGGCAGCAGGGATTTATCCAGTTTCTGGAAGGCTCCCGCCTTGATCTGCTTGGCCAGGAAATTATTGGAGGGCACCACCAAATCGTAACCGGTCCGCCCCGTCAGTAACTTGCCTTCCAGGGTCTCGTTGGAGTCAAACACGTCATAGACGGTCTTGATCCCGGTCGCCTGCTGGAAATCGCTGAGGGTGGTCTCGCCGATATAGTCAGACCAGTTGTAGAAGTGCAGCACAGGGGCAGCCTGGGCCACATTCGCCAATCCCATGGTCAGCGCTATGGTTAGCAATCTGGTTGTATTCACGGTGTCAGTTCTCCAGTTCAGTGGTTGACCGTCTGCGCATCCATTCGCGCGGCCCATCCGGATGGATGGCATCACTACCCTCCCGGCCGAACTGCGGACCGGGAGGGGCATTCATTACTTACTTGCCGGACTTGATCTTGGTCCAGCTGCGGGTCATCAGACGCTGCACCTTGGCCGGCAGATCCGGGAAGGTGTAGATCTTCTGCAGGGTTGCCGCATCAGGGTAGATACCCGGATCGGTGCGGATCGCCTCATCCACCAGCGGGGTCGCCGCCTTGTTGCCGTTCGGGAACTGCACCACGTTGGTGATATTGGCGATCACCTCGGGCTTCATCAGGTAGTTGATGAAGGTGTGGGCCGCCTCGACGTTCTTGGCATCCGCCGGAATGGCGATCATGTCAAAGAAGCTGCCTGCCCCCTCTTTCGGAATGGTGTAGGTGAGCGCGACGCCATTCTTGGCCTCGGCTGCCCGCGCCTTGGACTGCTGCAAGTCACCGGAGTAACCGACCGCGACGCAGAGGTTGCCGTTGGCCAGATCCGAGATGTACTTGGAGGAGTGGAAATAGGCGGTATAGGGACGGATGGAGAGGAACAGCTCCTCAGCCTTCTTCAGCTCGGCCGGTTTCTGGCTATCCGGTTTGAAGCCCAGGTATTGCAAGGCGGCCGGCAGCATTTCGGTCGGTGAATCGAGGAAGGAGACGCCACACTCTTTCAGCTTGGCCATGTTCTCCGGCTTGAACACCAGATCCCAGGAGTTGACCGGGGCATCGGCCCCCAGCACGGCTTTCACCTTCTCGGCGTTGTAGGCATAGCCGATGGTGCCCCACAGATAGGGGATGGAGTACTGGTTGCCCGGATCGCTCGGCTCGAGCGCCTTGAGCAGGTCGACATCCATGTTTTGCCAGTTGGAGAGCTTGGACTTGTCCAGTTTCTGGAACACGCCCGCCTTGATCTGCTTGGCCAGGAAGGGGTTGGATGGCACCACGATGTCGTAGCCCGAACTACCCGCCAGCAACTTGGCTTCCAGTACCTCGTTACTGTCGAACACGTCATAGACCACCTTGATCCCCGTCTCCTTCTGGAAGTTATCCAGGGTATCCGGCGCTATGTAGTCGCTCCAGTTGTAGACGTGCAGCACCTTCTCTTCAGCCATTGCTCCGGCACTTGCCATGACCAGAGCCACAGAGGCAGCGATCACTCCTGTTTTGAAAGACATCATCCTTGTCTCCTAAGCAAATTGTATGCGCATGCCAACCTGCCCGACCTGCCTCAACCCTTCAGCTTTGCGGCTGTAAGATCCAGACTGCGCCTGGCCAGATCGACCAATTCATCAACCTGTTCCTCGGTGATGACCAAGGGGGGCGATATGATCATGGTATCGCCTACCGCCCTCATCACCAAGCCATTGTTAAAACAGAACTCCCGGCAAGTCATCCCCGCATTTGCCTGAGCCGGAAAACGCCGGTTGGTCTGCTTGTCCTCAACGATTTCCAGCGCGGCGACCAATCCTTTGCCTCGGGTTTCTCCCACCAGCGGATGATCGGCCAGCTCCGCCCAGCGGCGCTGCAAATAGGGGCCGATAGTATCATGCACTCGCTTAACTATGCTCTCTTTCTGCATAAGCTGGATATTGGCCACCGCCACGGCGCAAGAGACCGGATGACCCGAGTAGGTGAAGCCGTGGTTGAACTCGCCCCCCTCCTCCACCAGCCCCTTGGCAACCCGGTCGCTCACCATTACGGCGCCGAGCGGCAGATAACCGGAGGTGATCCCTTTGGCCAGACACATCAGGTCCGGCTTGATGCCAAACCCTTCGCTGGCAAACCAGTGGCCGGTACGGCCAAAGCCGCAGATCACCTCGTCGGCGATCAGCAGGATGCCGTAGTGATCGCAGATACGCTGGATCTCCGGCCAGTAGCTGTCAGGCGGAATGATGACGCCGCCCGCCCCCTGGATCGGCTCGCCGATAAAGGCGGCAACCTTGTCCACCCCCAACTCCAGAATCTTTTGCTCCAGCTGACGGGCCCGCTCCAGCCCGAACTCGTGGGCGCTCATCCCCTGCCCCTCACCGAAGTGGTAGGGCTGATCGATGTGCACTATGCCGGGAATGGGCAGGCCGCCTTGGGCATGCATCCCTTTCATGCCGCCCAGACTCGCCCCCGCCACGGTGGAGCCGTGATAGGCGTTATGGCGACTGATGATCACCTGTTTGTCAGGCAGCCCCTTGCTGGCCCAGTAGTGGCGCACCATCCGCAGCACGGTGTCGTTGCACTCGGAGCCGGAGCCGGTGAAGAAGACGTGGTTGAGATGGGCGGGTGTCACCTCGGCCAGCAGGGTCGCCAGCTCGATCACCGGCGGGTGAGCAGTCTGGAAGAAGAGGTTGTAGTAGGGCAACTGCTGCATCTGACGGGTGGCGGCATCCACCAGCTCCTGGCGGCCATAGCCCATATTGACACACCACAGGCCCGCCATGCCGTCGAGAATGCGTTTGCCCTCGGAGTCTTCCAGATAGACGCCGCTGGCTTTGGTAATGATGCGCGAACCCTTCTTGTTCAGGGCCTGAAAGTCGGTAAAGGGGTGCAGGTGGTGGCTGGCATCCAGCTGTTGCCACTCACGGGTTGTCTGCTGCATTTGTTGCTCCTCGGTTCCTTCGATTTGGCAAGATTCAGTCGTCAAACAGTTAGATGGGTAGTCAGGCGGGCTTGCATGCTCGCAGCCACAACCACTCACAGGTGGCAGCCGCCACCTGACTCGCGTTCCGGTCTCTTCGATACAGGGACCGGGGAGGCAGACTCATGCCTCCCCGTTACAGGGGGATCAGACGTTCAGCAGCAGGAACTCCCGCTCCCAACGACTGATCACCCCGAAGTAGGTCTCGTACTCTTTGCGTTTGACCGCGACGAAGGCGCGGGTGAAGCGCTCCCCCAGCATCTCCTTGATGGGCTCGCACTGTTCGAGATGGCTGAGCGCCTCCTCCAGCGAGCGGGGCAGGCTGTAGGGCAGGTCATAGGCGCTCGACTTCATCTCCGGCAGCGGCTCCAGCTTCTCCATCATGCCGAGATAGCCACAAGCCAGAGTGGCGGCCAGCGCCAGATAGGGGTTGGCATCGGCACCGGCGAAGCGGTTCTCCACCCGCCGAGCGCTCGGGTCGGAGAAGGGCACCCGCAGGCCGCAGGTGCGGTTCTCGACACCCCACTGGACGTTGCGTGGCGCGCTCTCGCCAAAAGTGAGGCGGCGGTAGGAGTTGACGTTGGGGGCCAGCAGGGCTGTCACCGCCGGGGTGTATTTCTGCAAACCGGCGATGAAGTGCATGAACTGTTCGCTGTTGCCGCCATTCGGGGTACCGAACAGGTTGTGGCCGTTCACATCTTCCAGACTCTGGTGGATGTGCATGGCCGACCCCGGTTCGTCGCTCATCGGTTTGGCCATGAAGGTGGCATAGATGCCGTGGCGGTGAGCGGCCTCACGCATTGTGCGCTTGAACAGGAACACCTGATCCGCCAGATCGATGGCATCACCATGCAGGAAGTTGATCTCCATCTGGGCGGCGCCCGACTCGTGGATCAGGGTGTCCACCTCCAGCTCCTGCGCCTCGCAGTAGTCATACATGTCTTCAAAAATGGGGTCGAACTCGTTGACCGCATCGATACTGAACGACTGGCGGGCGGTCTCAGGGCGGCCGTTGCGACCGACCGGCGGCACCAGCGGATAGTCGGGGTCCTCGTTGCGGGTGACCAGATAGAATTCCAGCTCGGGCGCCACCACCGGCTTCCAGCCCTGCTTCTCGTAAAATGACAGAACCCGACGCAGCACGGAGCGCGGCGCGATGTCGATCAGCTTGCCGTTGACGTCGAAACAGTCGTGGATCACCTGGGCAGTCGGCTCCAGCGCCCAGGGGACAAAACGGATGGTGTTGGGGTCGGGATAGAGCTGCATGTCCCGCTCCAGCGGGTCGATCATGCTGTCGTCATCCGGATATTCGCCGGTCACCGTCTGGGTGAAAATCACCTCGGGCAGACGCATGCCCCCTTCACGCAAAAACTTGTTGGCTGGGATGATCTTGCCCCGGGCGTTGCCGGTGAAATCCGGGAACAGGCACTCCACCTCCGTGATGCGATTGCTCTCCATCCAGCCTTTGATACTGTCCATGTTAAACCCCGACTTTACGGTTGCCATTGGCAAGGGTGTCTAATATATGGAACACCCTTGTTATAAAATTGTAATCAACATCACCATAAAAGCCCGCCATCAAGGGCAATGTCAAGCGGGCGTGTTTAAAAAACTATAAATAACGGCGCATATAATGACCAAGGCGGCACCAAATACTAAACACTCAAATCCGTACGAAGCCCACCCTTCTCATCGTTGCAAAGGCGATGCCAACAGAGGGTGAAGCGGGCGCCAGATCCCGACCAATCCCCCGCAGGAACGGACCATTTTTTTGCAAGGGCGCACAATCCTTATCCTATTTGCTTTGCTTGGCTGCATTTTTTTGGTACAAGGCCCGCCCTGATTTGCACTCTCTTGCATGAAACAGGTGCAAATCGGGATACAAGGGCTTGGTCTGTAGGCAGACAGCCCCCATAAACAGGGATAATTGGGTTAGTAAACTGACTGGTAGTTAATCGTATGTGTGATTTCATGACTGAAGACCAACTGGCCTTTTACAAGGGGCAGATCGAGCGACAGATCGTCGAGCTCGAAGAGCGCCTGAACTCCCAGGCCAGCCAGGCCATCGCCACCGACACCAACGAGATGGCTGATGAAATTGACCGTGCCAGTATCGAGGAAGCCCGCCGTCTGGAGCTGAACCGCATCGAGCACGACAAGCTGCACCTGCGCAAGCTGCGGGGCGCATTGAAGCGCATCAGCGAAGGGGATTTTGGTTACTGCGAATCTTGCGGTGACGAGATCTCCCTCAAGCGGCTGCATGCCCGTCCGGAATCCCGTTTCTGCGTCGAATGCCAGAGCACCAAGGAATTTAACGATACCCACGTGTTCCGTCGCGTCGCCTGATTCTTCGAAGAACCGTCACCATTCTGGTGCAACAGACGCCAGCAAGGCAGGGCCCCGCGCTCAAACCTTGCACAACGCCTCGCAGCAAGATGGTGATAAGTTCTGTTAGACTCCGGACACCTTCCGGAATCTACAGGAGAACAGAGAGTGAAATGGCTCATCAAGCTGTGTTTGTGCCTGCCACTGCTGGCACAAGCACAGGTTCTGACGGTCAAGGTCCCCAGCCGTCCCGTCAACAATCTTGACCAGGAGTACCAGTACAAGCTGCTGGAACTGGCCCTGACTCGCTCCGGGCAACCCTTTCGCATCCAGCCTGTCGAACTCGACCTCAACCAGTTCACCCTCCAGCAGCAGCTGAGCAAGGGCAAGACCATCAACGTCTTCTGGATGGGCACCTCCAGCGAGCTCGAATCCTCCCTGATTGCCGTCCCCATTCCGCTGTTTCGCGGGCTGGAAGGATTGCGGCTGTCCTTCATCCACGCGGATGCTCAGGAGAAGTTCAACCAGATCAATACCCTGGCCGACCTCAAACAGCTGAAGGCGGCGCAAGGGGTCGGTTGGGCCGATAACAAAATTCTGGAAAATGCGGGCATCCCGACCTTCTCCGGCCGATACAGCAGCCTGTTTCGCCTTATCAACGACGGCGACAAGATCGACTTCTTCCCGCGCGCCCTGGTGGAGATCTTCGCCGAGCGCAGCGAGCTGGTGGCGCAGTATCCCAACCTCGCCATCGAGCAGCATCTGCTGATCCGCTACCCCTTCGCCCAGTTCTTCTTCGTCAGCCCCGAATACCCCAAGCTGGCCAAGGCGATTCAGACCGGGCTGGAGCGGGCCTATGCCGATGGCAGCTTTATGAAGTTCTTCAATGACAACCCCAAGATCCGCGAAGCGCTCGCCAGCGCCAACCTCGATCAGCGGGTCACCATCGCCCTGCCCAATCCGGATATGACCCCGTTGCTAAAATCCATTCCGGCCCAATATTGGGAGTATCCACCGCAGGGATAAGCATCCCGAGCGCCTGACCACGAAGGTCAGGCAGCGAGAACACTGTGCGCCAGGGAGGTGCCATGAAGGGAATCCAGGAGTGGTTTGAGGAGTACGGCCAGAGCCATCGCCATCCGGTCAACGTCGCCATCCACAAACTGGCGGTGCCGGGAATCTATCTCTGCTCGCTGGCGCTGCTCTGGTGTCTGCCACACGGGCCCTTGCCAGAGCCCCTCAACTGGGCGGCAGCGGCAGCCATTCCGGTGCTGCTGTTCTATTTGCAGCTGTCGTTTTCGCTGTTCGCGGGGATGGCGGGGCTGACCGCGCTGGGACTGTGGATCTGCCACCAGTGGCAGGGGCCGCTGTTGTGGCCAGCCGTGGCAGCGTTCGTGTTGCTCTGGATAGCCCAGTTTGTCGGCCACAAGATCGAGGGCAAACGCCCCTCCTTCCTCGCCGACCTGCAATTTCTGCTGATAGGCCCCGCCTGGGTGCTTGCCAGCCTCTATCGTCGCCTGGGCATTCCCTATTGAGGAATGCCGGGCCAACAGGAGAGACCATGACACATAACCACACGCGACATAACGCCCTTCGCCGCGCCCTGCCCCTGCTGCTGGGGGCCCTGTTTGCCGGCCCGGCACTGGCCGACAAGGCCGACCCGGTCGGTGAAGTGAGCACCGCCTTCAAGCTGTTTGGCCCCAACCACAAGATCCTGGTGGAGGCGTTCGACGACCCGCGCATCGACGGCGTCGCCTGCTATCTGGCGCGCCCCAAGACAGGTGGCGTCAAAGGCGGGCTGGGCCTGGCGGAAGATCCCTCCCACGCCTCCCTGTCGTGCCACCAGATCGGCCCCATCACCCTGCCCGAAAAGCTGAAGGCGGGGGAGGAAGTGTTCGATGTCAGCACCTCGCTGGTGTTCAAGGAGCAGAAAGTGGTGCGTTTTTACGACAAAAAACGCAATGCACTGGTTTACCTGACCTACAGCACCAAACTGGTGGATGGTTCGTACAAGAGTGCAGTCAGCGCCGTTCCCATTATGCCGTGGGGACAATAACCAGCCAGTTTGTCCGGTGATAGCTGACCCATTTTGTTGTAATTTGACGACACACACGCTGCGGAGCACATACCATGAAAGTCGCCGTATTCAGTACCAAGAGCTATGACAAAGAGCATTTCAACCAGGCCAACAGCCAGTACGGCTTCGACCTGGAGTTTTTCGATGTGCGGCTGGAGGCCAAAACGGCCCGACTGGCTCACGGCTTCCCGGTGGTGTGTCTGTTCGTCAATGACGATGCCGACCGCGAGGTATTGACCGAACTGGCTGCCAACGGCACCCAGGTGATTGCCCTGCGCTGCGCCGGTTACAACAACGTGGATCTGGCCGCCGCCAAAGAGCTGGGGCTGAAAGTGGTGCGGGTGCCCGCCTACTCCCCCGAGGCGACCGCAGAACACGCCGTTGGCATGATGATGTGCCTCAACCGCCGCATCCACAAAGCCTATCAGCGCACCCGCGACGCCAACTTCTCGCTGGAAGGGCTGGTCGGCTTCAACATGCATGGCAAGACCGTTGGCGTCATCGGTACCGGCAAGATCGGTCTGGCCGCCCTGCGCATCCTCAAGGGCTTCGGGGTTCGCCTGCTGGTGAACGATCCTTACCAGAATCCGGCAGCCATCGAGCTGGGGGCCGAGTACGTGGATCTCGATACCCTGTTCCGCCAATCCGATATCATCAGCCTGCACTGCCCGCTGTTCAAAGAGAACTACCACCTGTTGAACAAGGAGGCATTTGCCAAGATGAAGGACGGGGTGATGATCATCAACACCAGTCGTGGCGGCCTGCTCGACTCCAACGCCGCCATCGAGGCACTCAAGACCTCCCGTATCGGCGCACTGGGGCTGGATGTCTACGAAGAGGAAGAGGATCTCTTCTTCTCCGACAAGTCCAACGAGGTGATCACCGATGACGTGTTCCGCCGCCTGTCTGCCTGCCACAACGTGCTGTTCACCGGCCATCAGGCATTCCTGACCCGCGAGGCACTGCACGCCATCGCCGATACCACCCTCGGCAATATCCGCGCTATCGAGAGCCAGGGCCGCTGCGACAACGAAGTGGAATAATCCTCTCGCACCCGTAGCCATGAACGACAGAGGGAGCCATTCCCTCTGTTTTCCACACCGACATGCTCCCCCCCTGTGTATTTTCCCCTGCGCCCTCAATATCCGGGGAGCCGGGTTGTGAGACCCGACGTCATCGGGTAGGCTACCTGCCCTTTTTTATTCAGGAGTCTGGCGCCCATGTTTATCGGATTTGATTACGGCACCTCCAACTGTGCCGTGGCCGTGATGGAACAAGGTAGCCCCAGGCTGCTGAATCTTGGCGCATCCCGCTATCTCCCCTCCACCCTGCATGCCCCCCACCGGGATGCCATCGCCGGTCTGTTGGCCGAAGGGCTGGCCCCCGCCCAGCAGGCGGAGTACCTCAAGCTGCGTGGCCCCGTGGTCACCCGTGCCCAGATGGTTCGCCGCCAGATGCGCGAAGAGGGACTGATCGACGAGCTGAGCTTTGGCGGTGCCGCGCTGGAGCGCTATCTGGAAGAGCCGGACGACGGCTACTACATCAAGTCACCGAAATCCTTCCTCGGCGCCTATGGCCTCAAAGCCCCCCAGATCGCCCTGTTTGAAGACATCGTCTGCGCCATGATGCTCCATGTCCGTCAGCAGGCGGAGCAGCAGCTCGGCGCCCCGATCCGCCAGGCTGTGATCGGTCGCCCGGTCAACTTCCAGGGGCTGGCGGGGGAAGAGAGCAACCAGCAAGCTATCGCCATTCTGACCGAGGCGGCCCGTCTGGCCGGTTTCGAGCAGGTGGAGTTCCTCTATGAACCGGTGGCCGCCGGGTTTGAATTCGAGGCGCGCCTCACCGAAGACGCCGTGGTGCTGGTGGTGGATATCGGCGGCGGTACCACCGACTGCTCCATGCTGCGGATGGGCCCCAGCTACCGCGATCAGCTGGATCGCAGCGGCGATCTGCTCGGCCACAGCGGCCAGCGGATCGGCGGCAACGACTTCGATATCCGCCTGACGGTGGAGGGGATGATGCCGCTGCTCGGCATGCACGAGACCCTCAAGACCGGCAAGCCGCTGCCCCACCCGCTGTTCTGGGATGCGGCCGCCATCAACGACGTCAGCGCCCAGAGCCGCTTCTACAGCCTCGACACCGCCCGCCAGCTGCAGGATCTGCAGCTCGACAGCCAGCCCGGCAGCAAGCTGGGGCGTCTGGCCAGCCTGCGAGCCCACAAGCTGAGCCACCAGCTGGTGTGGCGTGCCGAGCAGGGCAAGATCGCCCTCTCGGAGCAGGAACTCAATCGCCAGTCGCTGGCCGAGCTGGAAAAAGGGCTGGAAGCGGAGCTGACCCGCGAACAGCTGGCCAACGCCTCGGCCCTGCTGCTGGAAAAAATTGGCGAGCTGATGGACGAAGCGATTGCCGCCGCCGGTGTGCAGCCGGATCGCATCTTCGTCACCGGCGGTAGCGCCCGCTCGCCGCTGATCGCCAGCTTTATCCGCCAGAAGCTGCCGACCATCCCGCTTGAGGGTGGCGATGACTTCGGCTCGGTAGCCGCCGGTCTCGCCCGTTATGCCGAGCGGCTGTTCGCCAACTGAGCCCTGAGATAGCGTAAATCGATGGCAACATCACCCGTGTGTTGCCATTAAGCGACAGTCGTGCGGGACAAGGGGCGACAGAAGCGGTCGGTCGTCCCCTCTCCCGCCCTGCTCCCGACTGCCCAAAAAGGGTATTCTTGACGCTCCCCCAACCGGAGCCCCCTCATGCCCAGATTGCCCTTTTTGCTGATCCCCCTGTTACTGCTCGCTGGCTGCAGCTCGACCGCCTTTGTTCAGCAAGATCTGCAACACCACCACTGGGTACTGAGCAAACTGGATGGCCAGCCGATCAAGGCCCCCCGCGACAATCCCCCCGATTTCGAGATCGGCGAACACTTCACCGTCAACGGCCTCGCCGGTTGCAACCGCTACTTCGGACAAGGCCACCTGGAAGATGACAAACTGTGGGTCACCAGTCTGGGCAGCACCGAAATGGCCTGTATGCCGCCGCTCGACACTATCGAACAGGCCGTACTGACCACCCTTACCGAGGGGGCGACCTTGAGCGGCACCTGTCAGAACCTGATCCTGCAGGGCAAACAGCACCGTTTGGAATACACCTTGCGCGACTGGGTGTTCTAGCGCTCACAAAGCCGCATCACAAACAGGAACATGTTGTCCGGCTGTGGCACAATATGAGGCAGAGTTCGCAATGGAGGCTGCCTCAGCCATGTCGATGGATCGTCTGTTTGACAAGATCAAACAACTCCCCACTATTCCCAAGCTGCTGCACGAGTTGATGCAGAGCTTCAACGACGAGAATGCCCGCATCGACGAGATTGCGGCCAAGATCGCCATGGATCAGGTGATCAGCGTCAAGGTGCTGCGGATGGCCAACTCGGCCGCCCTGCGCCGGGGCAACGAAGTGACTTCTATTGAACAGGCGGTGATCCGGCTCGGCTTCAACCGGCTGCGCTCCGTGGTGGTCGCCTCCGGCATCATCGGCACCTTCAAGGCCCCGCCCAGCTTCGACAAGAACAAGTTCTGGACCGAGACCTTCCAGGTCGCCACCATCGCCAAAACCCTGGCGCAAGAGGCCAAGGTGATGGATCCCGAGACCGCCTTCACCTGCGCTCTGATCCACAACATCGGCGAACTGCTTATCCAGAGCACCTTGCCGGAGGAGGCCGAGCTCATCAACATGGCGATCCAGAACGGCAGCAGCCGAGTCGAGGCCCAGCGGGAGATGCTGGGCTACGACTATGCCCAGCTCGGTGCCGAGCTGGCGCGGCGCTGGAACCTCTCCGAGGCCTTCGTCGATGCCATCTCCCAACAGCTTGACCCGCTCTCCCACGATCCGGTCAGCAAGGAGGCGGTGCTGATCCGCCTCGCCGTGTTTATCTCCTTCGCCTGGAACGCTGGCGTGCCTGCCCAAGCCATCATCGCCCGCTTTCCCAAACCGCTCGCCGATCAGCTGGGACTGGATCCCAAGTCGCTGGCAGGCCAGCTCGAAACACTGCATGAACAGGGTAATGCCCTCGCCGATCTTCTGACTCAATAAGCATCATGACCCATCCGTTTCTGTTTCATCCCCAGGTGGCGCCCTGGTTCAAAGAGAGCGCCGACGCACTGCAATTGACCCTTTTTAGCGAGCTGAATGCGCCGATCCGCGAGGTGTGGCTACGCCACGAGCCGGATAACGAGGAGTACCTGATCCCGATGACGGCGGTCTCCACCCGCGATCGGCTGCAGGTGTGGCAGGCGACCCTGCCGCTCATCAAGGGACAGGATATCCACCTCTACAGCTTCAAGTGCCTCACCGACGAGGAGCAGTGGTGGCTGCACGGGGCGGGCGTCAGCGCGTCCATGCCGCCACGGGAGCAACATTTTCGCTTCAACAGCCTGCACCAACCACCGGCCTGGGTGCAGGATCAGGTGTTCTACCAGATCTTCCCCGACCGCTTCTGCAACGGCGATCCGTCGCTGAGCGTCAAGCATCACGAGTATGAATACCGTGGCAAGGCGGTGATCAGCAAGGCGTGGGGCGAGCCGGTCAGTCGCCACGAAGAGGGCCACGGCGCCTGCGAATTTTACGGCGGCGATCTGGCGGGCATCGATGCCAAGCTGCACTACCTGCAATCTCTCGGGGTGACGGCGCTCTACCTCAACCCCATCTTCGATTCGCCGAGCAACCACAAGTACGACACCCAGGACTACTTCAAGGTGGATGCCCACCTCGGCAGCAACGAGCAGTTCGCCGAGCTGACCCGCAACCTGCACCAGCGCGGCATGAAGATCATTCTGGATGCAGTGGTCAACCACACCTCTACCGAGCACCCCTGGTTCTGCCCGCCACTGGGGGCCCAGAGCAACCCGGACTCCCCGTGGCGCAGCTTCTACACCTTTGACAAAGAAGGGGATTACGTCAGCTGGAAGGGCATTCGCAGCCTGCCCAAGCTCGACTTCTCCTGCGAGAAGGTGCAAGACGCCGTCTATCGCGCTGACGACGCCATCCTGCGCTACTGGATGCGCGCCCCCTACCAGATCGATGGCTGGCGCTTCGACGTCATCCACATGCTGGGTGAGCGCGGCACCGCCGAGGGCAACAGCGGCCACGTGCGCGCCATTCGCGGGGCGGTGAAGCAGGAGAACCCGGACGCCTACGTGCTGGGCGAACACTTCTTCGAGGCGAGCCAGTGGCTGCAGGGGGATCAAGAGGACGGCGCCATGAACTACTACGGCTTCGCCCATCCGATCCGCGCCTTCCTGGCTGGCAAGGATATCGCCTACCACCCCATCAAGATCAGCGCCGAAGAGCTGGATCGCTGGCTCAAGCTGGCGCGGGCCCATATCCCGTTCAAGAACCAGCTGGCCCAGTTCAACCTGCTGGACAGCCACGATACCGCCCGTTTCCTCCATCTGCTGGGCGAGGACAAACAGCGGATGCAGCTGGCCGCCACCCTGCTGCTCACCTATATCGGTGTGCCGTCTATCTACTACGGCGATGAAGTGGGACTCTCCGGCGGCAACGACCCGGACTGCCGCCGCTGCTTCCCGTGGGATACCACAGACTGGGATCACGTGCTGCACGACCACTATCGTCGGCTGATCCAGATCCGCCGCCAGCGCCCCTCGCTGCGCCGTGGCGATATCCAGACCCTCTACGCCGGGCCCCACAGCTATGTGTTCGCCCGTACCCTGCAAAGCGATCAGGTGGTGGTGGCCTGCAACCGCCATCCTAGTGAGCCGCGCACCATCAGCCTGCCCCTGTGGCAGACCGCCAGCCCCGCCAGCCGTTTCACCGACGCCTTCAACGGCGAGAAGTTTGAAGTGGTGCAGGGGGAGCTGCAGCTGACCATTCCGGCCAACTCGGCCCGGGTGCTGATCTCCAGCTGAGCGAGCAACTTACGCGCTGAAAAACAAAACCGGAGCCCAAGGCTCCGGTTTTTTATTCCGTTCAATCCACCATGACGTCTGGCCCCTAACCAGCCGCCATCAGTAGTTGATGCTGACGTAGGGCACTTCCGGCACCTGCCAGCGCTGCTTGAGGTAGACGGTGAGCACGAAGAAGAAGTTGGCCAGCAGGTTGGCGAAGCGATAGAGAATGGGATCGAAGGCCACCTCGCTCTCTTCCAGCCTGACCAGCAGCCGCACCACCTTCTTGCTGCCACAGCGGCACAGATGGAGGGTGGGGATGGGCTGTGGCCCCTGTGGCAGCACAAAACCGGTGACGCTGCCGCGACTCGCCTCGTTGTAGTGGTCGTAACGGGCCTTGAGCCACTCAAGATCTGCATCGAAGATCCCCAGCTTGCCGCGTACCGAGCCGTTGAGGTTGTAGATAAGCCGCTGCAACGCAACGAGATCCGCCAACATGGGCTCGGTATCGGCATCCGGCGCAAGGTGTGACAGCACGGCCCCGACCTGACAGCAGAGCTCGTCGGTGGCGATTTCAAAATCACATTTGAGCGAGGTTTCGAAGATAAAGGGGTAGCAGAGCTCGCGCTTGTCTCTTGGCTTCTTGGGGTTCATGGGGCAACCGGATTGGAGAAAAGGCCAGTTTGCCAGCCCCGGGAGGGGCTGGCAAACGGCAGGTTATGGCTTGGGTTGCGTGCTGGCGGCTCAGACGCTCTTGCCAGCGGGCTCGGTAGACGGCTGGAACTGGTTGATCATCCGCAGCGCCTCCAGCATCCGCTGGTTGAAGCTGGTGAAGCGATCGACCTGCAGCGGGTCCTCTTCCCCTCTCGCGGCCAGAACGGCCGGAGTCAGTGCCTGTTGCTGGGATGGTGGCAGCAGGGTATCCGCCTGTTTCTGCACCTGATCCAGCTTGGGCAGGTAGTCTGCAAACGGCTTGATCAGATCCTGCAGGGAGTGCGCCCCCTGATAGGTCTGGCTCAGCTTGACGCTCTGCTTGAGCTTGAGGGAGTAGGAAGCCAGCTGGCTGTCATCCAGTTTCAGCTCGCCCGCCTTGTCCAGCAGATCCTCGAAGTTGCCGGAGAAGAAGCTCCCCGCCAACTCGTCGATCCCCTTGACCAGCTTGCCGATGGACTCCATCTCCTCACTGCTGAGATCCCCCTCCAGCGAGAAACTGAAGCTCTGGCTCGATTTGAGGCTGAACTGACTACCGCTCTCATCCTTCTGGGACTTGGTCTGCCAGCTGTCGTTGAAACGCAGCACCACCTTGTCGCCATCCTTGGTCTGGATCTCCAGATAGCCCTGCTGGCGGCTGGCCATCTCGGCCGCCCCCATGTCGGTCGGGGAGACCTTGCCGAAGAACTCCTTCTCGAACTCCTCGAGCCCCTTCTGGATCAGCTTGTAGCTCTGATCGATACCGGTTTTGATATCCTCGTTGTCAGTCGCCCACTTACCGAGCTGCTTCTTCGCCTCGTCAAAACCCTTGTCGACCCCCTTGCGGGCCTGCTCCATCATCCCGGTCAGATCGTCATCGGATTTGCCATCGGCCCGCGCGGCACCAAGCCGCCCGGTCACAAACTGCAGCACGTTGTCCGCCACCGACTGGAAGTCGAACAGGGTCTCCGGCGTGATCTCCTCGGGCTCTTTCACCTTTGGCGCCTGATAGCCCTGGCCGTTGATCTCCAGCGAGAACTGCAGCGCCTGCTGGATCAGCACCTGCGCCCACTTGGGCGGCTTGTGCAAGGAGACCTCTTCCTCGCTCTTGACCTGTTTCGGCTCCGCCTGTTGGGGCGATTTGGGAGAAACACCCACTCCCTTGGGTTGGGCTGCGCCCACGCCTTCGATCTGCATAATGTGTCCTCCCACCATGCCTGTAGATCAGCTATCGGCCTGACTGAACACTTCTTGACCACAAAATACTGGACAATCTGCCGCTGGCTTTTAAAATCGGGCCCCTTTGGGTGGCCTGTTGCCTTCCCCCGATTTCGACCCGGCCCGGCCGGTGTGCATGTGAGGTATTTATGACCCAGTCCCAACAGCCTTCCGCGAACGCTCCGGCGCCTAGAACCGCGGCCGACTATCAGGCCCAACTCGACGAAAAGCGGGCTCGCCTCACCGAGCTGTTTGCCGGCTTCACCCTCCCGGCGCTGGAAGTGCACAGCTCGCCGGCGGAGTACTACCGGATGCGCGCCGAATTTCGCATCTGGCACGAAGGGGATGACCTCTTCCACTGCATGTATGCCCCGGCGACCAAAGAGATCATCAAGATAGACCACTTCCCTACCGCCAGCCGCCTCATCAACCAGTTGATGCCGTTGCTGCTGGAGGGGCTGCGCCCACACCCGGTGCTGCGCCGCAAGCTGTTCCAGATTGACTACCTCTCCACCCAGTCCGGCCAGATCATTGTCAGCCTGCTCTATCACCGCAAGCTGGAGGCCGAATGGCTGCAGGCCGCCGAAGCGCTGCAGGCCGATCTGCGCGCCAAGGGGTTCGAGCTGCAGCTGATTGGCCGCGCCCACAAGCAGAAGATCTGTCTGGGGGATGACTTCGTCATCGAACAGCTCAACGTGGCGGGTCGCCAGCTCACCTACAAACAGGTGGAGAACAGCTTCACCCAGCCCAATGCCGCCATCAACGAGCAGATGCTGGCCTGGGCGCTGGATGTGACCAAGGGGAGCGAAGGGGACCTGCTGGAGCTCTATTGCGGCAACGGCAACTTCTCCATCGCGCTGGCGCAGAACTTCCGCAAGGTGCTGGCCACCGAGATCGCCAAGCCGAGCGTCGACTCCGCCCAGTTCAACATCGCCGCCAACGGCGTCGACAACCTGATCATCCTGCGCATGTCAGCCGAGGAGTTCACCATGGCGATGCGTGGCGAGCGGGAGTTCAACCGCCTCAAGGGGGTCGACCTCAAGAGCTACCAGTGCAACACCATCTTCGTCGACCCGCCCCGCGCCGGTCTCGACGATGCCACCGTCAAGCTGGTGCAGGAGTACGACAACATCCTCTACATCTCCTGCAACCCAGAGACACTGCAGGCCAACATGGCCGTGCTGGGCGAAACCCACGAAATCGCCCGTTTCGCCCTGTTCGACCAGTTCCCCTGGACCCATCACATGGAAGCCGGGGTCTATCTGCGCCGCAAGGCCGGTTGATTCAGGCAGACGGGAAAACAAAAACAGGGCCGGATGGCCCTGTTTTGTTATTGACTGAACACCGGCCTCACTCCAGCCGGAAGTGGCCCACGATCTCCCGCAGCCGGTCGTAGGTCTGCTGCATCGCCGCGGAGCTGGCGACCGTCGCTTCGCCATTGTGGGTCAGCTGGCGGATCACTTCGGCGATGGCGCTCATGTTGCGGTTGATCTCTTCGGCCACCGCGCTCTGCTGCTCCGCCGCCGTGGCGATATGGCTGATGAGATCGTTGATCTCCACTACTTCTCCGGCCATCAGATCCAGCGACTCGTTGACCCTGGTGGTGTTCTCGGCCGCCCCCTGACAGCTCTGCTTGGTATTGCCCATGGCATCCACCACAGTTCGGGTGCCCCGCTGCAGACTGGCCAGCATGGTCTGGATCTCGGCTGTGCTCTGCTGGGTGCGGGCCGCGAGGGAACGCACTTCGTCTGCCACCACCGCAAAGCCACGACCCTGTTCACCGGCGCGGGCCGCCTCGATGGCGGCATTGAGGGCCAGCAGGTTGGTCTGTTCGGCAATGCTGCCGATCACCCCGAGCACTGAGCCAATCTGCTGCACATCCTGCTGCATCGCTTCGATGGAGCGGGCAGTGGCTTCCACTTCGTCCACCAGCGCCATCACGCTGGCCATCGCCTGATCCACCACCTGACGGGACTGGCTCGCCAGCTGCTGGCTCTGGCCGGTGAGCTGGGCGGTGCTGGCCGCACTCTCGGAGACGGAGACCGCGGTGCGGCTCATCTCGTTGATGGCGGTCACCACCTGCTCGGTCTCGCGCACGTGGTCCGCCAGCAGGGACTGGGCGGCGCCGGTCTGGTTGGCCAACCCCTCGATGCCGCTGTTGAGCTGGCCGCTCGCCTGCCGCACCTCCCTCATCATCTCCTGCAACCGCTCGATAAAGCGGTTGATACCGGCCGAGATCTGGCCAAGGTCATCCTTGCTGGTCACCGCCAGTCGGCGGGTGAGATCGCCGCTGCCGCGAGAGAGCTCCAGCACCAGATCCCGCAACGAGAGAATGGGGCGATAGGCCACGTTGAGCGCCAGCATCGCCAGCACCATCACCACGATCGCCACGCCGCACAGCGCCATGATGATCTGGCCGTTGAGGGCCCGGGTCATGGCCCGGATGTAATCGAGGTCGATGTAGCTGGTCAGGGTCCAGCTGCTGCCACGAATATCCAGCTGGTTGGGGCGCGCTTCACTCTCCCCTTGCGGCTTGCTGTCATAGAGGCTGCTGCCCTGACTGTCGGCCAACGAGAAGTAGCGGCCATCGCCACTCATCTTCTCCAGCAGGCTTTTGAACTCGCTCATGTCGAGGTAGTAGAGATAGGCGGAATCGGCACCGCGCGGCACCAGAATGGTGATGACCGGCTTGCCATCCACCTGTTGCAGCGGGCTGACAGTGATCTGGTTATTGGCGGCGGGGATCAGCTTGCGCAGGGCATCGACCTTGGCGTTGTCGTTGATGACCCCGCTCACGTCGAAGGCCATGTCGCCGATCACCTTGACGATGTTGTGAAAGCCGGTCTCTTGCAGGGTCTTCTTGACGTTGGTCACCCCGAAGTTGAGGTTGGCGGCCAACAGGATTTTCTGATTGATGTCGCTGGCCAGCTTCTCTTTGACCAGGGTGATCTGTTCGTTGATGTTGTGGGTGGCCTGAGTGCGAATGTAGCCACTGATGAAGTGGTTGACGCTGAGCCCGGCAGTGCCGATGGTGACCAGAATGGCCAGTAGCAGCAAGAGGTAAATCTTGACCTTGAATGGCATGGGTTCCCTCCAGAAGAGAGGGCTGACAACGCCAACCCTCTCTGCCAATCGTTATTTCTTCTTGGCGTACTTCATGGAATCCAATGCCACCGCCAGAATGATGATGCCGCCCTTGATGATGAACTGCCAGTAAGGGCTGACGCCGATATAGGTCAAGCCATAGTTGATCAGGGTGAAGATAAGTACACCGGTAATCACACCCGCGACCGTTCCCACCCCGCCGGCAAACGACACCCCGCCCACCACGCAGGCGGCGATGGCATCCAGCTCGTACATGAAGCCGAGGTTGTTGGTGGCGCTACCGATACGGCCCGCTTCCAGCATGCCGCCGAAGGCGTAGAAGACCCCTGCCAACGCGTAGATCATCACCAGATTGACCGCCACGTTGACGCCGGAGACCTTGGCCGCCTCGGGGTTGCCACCGATGGCGAAGATGTTTTTGCCAAAGCGGGTCTTGTTCCACAGCACCCAGACAAAGACGCTGGCGATGGCCGCGTAGAAGGTAAGATAGGAGAGCTTGAATCCTCCTATCCGGATAAAGCCCTGCGCGAAGCTGGAGAAGCGAGGGTCAAACCCGGCCACCGGCGAGGCCCCTACCGAGTCAAAGTAGAGGGAGTTGATACCGTAGACGATGATCATGGTGCCCAGGGTGGTAATGAACGGGGTAACGTTCAGGTAGGCCACAATGAGACCGTTGACCAGACCAATCAGCGCCCCCACCACACACACCAGCAGGATCACCGCCGGAATGGGCACCTCGCCCAGCGTCGGGAACACCTTGTTGACGTTGGTCAGCGCCTGCAACATGGTTGCTGCTATGAGTGCCGCCAGACCGACCTGACGACCGGCCGAGAGATCCGTCCCCTGGGTGATGATGATGCCCGCCACCCCCAGCGCGATGATGACCCGCACCGAGGACTGGGTCAGGATGTTGCTGAAGTTGGTGAGGCTCAGGAAGGAGGGCTCCTGGATCACGATGACCATGAGCAGCACCAGCAGCACCAGATAGATGGCGTTTTCCTTGAGCGCCTGCATCAGATTGAAATTTTTAGCCGACTCCATAAATGTCTTCCTGTCTCTAGAGGTACAGAGATGCCAGGCGCAGTATCTCGCTCTGGTCAGTTTCTTTGGTATTGACGATCCCGGCGACCCGGCCATTGCTCATCACCATGATGCGGTCGGTGATCCCCAGCAATTCCGGCATCTCTGACGAGATGATGATGATCCCCTTGTCCTTCTTCGCCAGCTCCAGGATGAGCTGGTAGATCTCGAACTTGGCCCCGACGTCGATGCCGCGGGTGGGCTCGTCGAGCATCAGGATCTCCGGCTGGGTCAGCAGCCAGCGACCGATGATCACCTTCTGCTGGTTGCCCCCGGAGAGGGAACCGATCTGGGTCTGCTGGGTCGGCGTCTTGACCCGCATGGAGTCAATCACCCACTGGGTATCGCTCTTCATCTTGTTGTCGCTAAGCAGCCCCATGGAGCCCTTGTAGCTGTCCATGTTGGCGATCAGGGAGTTGAAGGCGATATCGAGCCGGGAGTAGATACCGGTGGAGCGGCGCTCTTCCGTCACCAGCGCAAAGCCGTTGCGGATCGCTTCGTGGGCGTTGTGGTTGGCCACCTCTTTGCCGTGCAGCTTGATGCTGCCCTGGCTGCGATCGCGAATACCGAACAGGGTCTCGACGATATCGGTGCGCTTGGCCCCCACCAGTCCGGCGATGCCGAGGATCTCCCCCTTGTGCAGGTTGAAGGTCACATCCTGAATGGAGGGCTGGTTCTTCGCCGTCAGGTGTTCGATCTCGAGGATCACCTCTTTCGGCTGGTTGGTTTTTTCCGGGAAACGCTGGGTCAGTTCACGGCCGACCATCATGCCGATGATCTGATCCATGGTCATGCCCTTGAGCGGCTGGGTTGCCACCCACTGGCCATCCCGCAATATGGTGATCTCGTCACAGAGCTGGAAGATCTCCTCCATCTTGTGAGAGATGTAGACGATGCCGCACCCCTTCTCCTTCAACTTGTTGATGATCTTGAAGAGGTGGTTCACCTCTTTCTCGGTCAGGGAGGAGGTGGGTTCGTCCATGATGACGATCTTGGCGTCGTAGGAGAACGCCTTGGCGATCTCGATCATCTGCATCTGGGAGACCGACAGGGTCGCGACCTTCACCTTGGGGTCGATGTCGATATCCAGCTCATCGAAGATGCGCTTGGTGTCGTCATACATCTTGCCGTGGTCGATAAACCACCCCTTGGTGGGGTAGCGGCCGAGCCACATGTTGTCCATCACGGTACGCTGCAGCACCAGGTTGAGCTCCTGATGCACCATGGAGACGCCATTTTCCAGCGCCTCTTTGGAGGAGGTGAAGTTGATCTCCTGCCCCTTGAAGAAGATCTTGCCCTGATCCTTCTCGTAAATGCCGAACAGGCACTTGAGCAGCGTGGATTTTCCCGCTCCGTTCTCGCCCATCAACGCATGCACAGAATGAGGACGGACCCGTAAATTGACATTATCGAGTGCCTTGACGCCGGGAAAGCTCTTACTGACGTCAATCATCTCCAACAGCCATTCTGATTGTTGCTGTGTTGTCATATCAGCCATCACATCTGGTTGAAAAAAGGGCAAGGGGATCTCCCTTGCCCTGGAGGAGGGAATTACTCGAATTGGGACAGGTTGTCTTTATCCACACCGACGTAGGCAACACGTACTACCTTGTCGACGATATTCCACTTGGTGCCTTCACCGGCCGGTTTGCCTTCAGCCAGGTTCTTGGTCAGCTCGAAGGTGGCTTTGGCCTGGTTGGCCGCATCGTTCAGCACGGTACCTGCCATGGCACCGCTCTTGACCATGGCCAGCGCTTCCGGCAGCGCATCGACGCCGAATACCGGAATGGCAGTCTTGCCCTGGGCTTTCAGTGACTCGACTGCACCCATTGCCATGCCGTCGTTGTTGGCGATGACCACTTCGATCTTGTTGGCGTTGGGGCCGGAGATCCAGGCATCCATCTTGTCTTTCGCCATGGCGGTATCCCACATACCGGTATCCATGTGCAGTTGTTCAGTCTTGACGCCGCCATCGTTCAGGGTCTTGACCACGTAGGAGGTGCGCGCTTCAGCATCCGGGTGGCCCGGCTCCCCTTTCAGCAGCACGAACTGGATCACGCCATCCTTGTTCAGATCCCACTCCGGATGGGCTTTCCAGTGTTTGGCAATCAGCTGACCCTGGATGATCCCTGACTCCTTGGAGTCGGTGCCCACGTAGTAGGCCTTGTCGTAGCTGGCCAGATCGGTAGCGCTCGGCTCCTTGTTGTAGAAGACCACCGGGATATCTTCGCCACGGGCTTTCTCAATCACCACCGGGGCCGCAGCGGGGTCAACCAGGTTGATGGCCAGCGCCTTCACCCCTTTGGCCAGCAGCACGTCGATCTGGTCGTTCTGCTTGGACTGGTCGTTCTGGGAGTCGTTCATCAGCAGCTCCACCCCCGGAGTGGCTGCCGCCTCCTTCTCGATGGCCTTGCGCACGACCGCCATGAAGTTGTCGTCGTACTTGTAGACGGTTACCCCGATACGGGTGTCAGCCTGGGCATTGGCTCCAGCCATCATGCCCATCAGCAGGGCGGCAACTGTGGTCAGTTTTTTCATTATGTGTGCTCCGATGTGTCTATCTGTGTTGTAGGGTGGCGAGCAATTGAGCAAGCGCCAATCAATGTAATCAGTTTGTTGTCATTTCTTCTGTGATCATGACGACAAAATGAAAACGATTACACTCTGTTACATTGAAACTTTGTTTTTATTTTTCAAATACATATAAATTAAAATCAGACTTGAGACTCAATCTTTCCCACAGCATTGAGGCTAGTCGTTACTGGTCTGTTGTCAAAATGGCGCACTGGCTCGACAGTCGCCTCCATAGCTGGCTTAACGGAGAGTGCAGCCCCAACGGTAACGACGCTCGAGCAGTTGATACTCGGGACGCACGCTCTGGCTCCAGGAGTCATCCCCGCCCACCCCCATATGGGCGCCATCGAGGCAAACCCACAGCCCCTCTTCGGCCACCAGATCGCTCTGGTGACGAGCAGCGGCGAGCTGTTGCTGACTGAAGCGGCTGGCACTGAAATGGAAGCAGCCGTTTACTGTCGTGCTACCCAGCTGCAACTGGCGGGTATCACAGCGCAAGCCGTTGTCACTCGGGAAAATGTAAGGGGTGTGCATGGCCTCCAGCGGCAAACTCCAGCGCCCCAGATCGGCGCCCAGCAGGCGATCCGGATAGTTCTCGTGCGGGCCACGACCCAGCCATTCGGCTCGCGCCGGTACCTCGGCCAGATGGAGCAGCAGACCGATCCGTGGCAGCGAAGGCAACGCCTGCGCCAGCTCGGTCTCAATCTCCAGATTCATGGCGCCGTCGTCGGTAAAATAGTGATGCCAGTGACTCACCAGCAGCAGCTCATCGTGGTGGAAGTAACCGTGGCTGACCCGGATATCCGCTCCGGCGACAGTGATCCCCAAACAGCGGTGTTGCCACTGACCGAGACCACAGCCCTGCCAGCGGGCAATCCAGGAGCCAGGGTCGGAGTGATCCGCTTCGCTGGTGCCGATGTCGTTGTCCAGCGGCGCGCGGTAGAAGTGATCCATGATCGGTGCCAGCAGCTGCTCCTGCCCCGATTTTTGCCAACTGGTGATGCGACCGCTCTGCTTGTCGAGCCACCACTGGCTGTTGGCGGCAGTGATCCGCCAGCCATCCGGCTGCTCCCTCAGGGTGGCGGCAGCGGCAGGAGCAGGCAGGTCAAGGGGGGTCGGCAGGGTGAACTGCTGACGGGCGACCTTGTGATCCGCCTGCGACCAGGTGGTGGCCTGCGGCTGCACTATGGCCAGATCGAGCCAGGCCAGTGAGCCTGCCGCAAAGGCGGGCAGCGTCTCGCTCAGGGTCAACTCGACCACCCCTTGCGGCGCCAGCTCAAGGAAGATCTCCCCCTGCTGCTGCACATGGCCGTTCTCGCACAGCTGCCAGCACAGCCGCTCGTTATCGGTTTCCCGGAACAGGTATTCGCTCTCGATCCGCACCCGCAGCGGGATGTGCTCAAGCAGGGTGAAGCGGAACGGCTGCTGGGCACGCTTCGCCTCGCACAGGGCTGGATGGGGCGTGCGATCCGGGAACAGCAGACCGTTGCAGCAGAACTGGCGGTCATTTTGCAGATCGCCAAAATCGCCGCCATAGCCCCAGTAGTGGCGGCCATCGGCGGTGTATTTGTCGAGCCCCTGATCGACCCAATCCCAGACAAAGCCGCCTTGCAGACGTGGATGATCGCGAAACGCCTGCCAGTAGTGGGCATAGCCCCCCAGACTGTTGCCCATGGCATGGGCATATTCGCAGAGGATCAGCGGCCGGTGCTCGCCGGGCAGGCCGATCCACTTGGCCAGCGCCCACTTGGGCACCGCCGGGAAGGGTTGATCCTGATGGGTTCTGGCATACATGGGGCAGATGATGTCGGTCGCCGGGGTATCGGCCCCGCCCCCCTCGTACTGCACCGGACGGCTCGGGTCGCTGCGCTTGATCCAGCCATACATGGCATCGTGGGCCGGGCCGTAACCCGACTCGTTGCCCAGCGACCAGATGATGATGGAGGGGTGGTTGAAATCCCGCGCCACCATGCGGGTCGCCCGCTCCAGAAAGGCGTTGCTCCAGGCGGGATCCCGCGCCAGCCGCCCCATGGGGGTCATGCCGTGGGTCTCCAGATTCGCCTCGTCCACCACATAGAGGCCGAACCGATCGCACAGACGATAAAAATCGGGGTGGTTGGGATAGTGGGAGCAACGCACCGCATTGAAATTGTGCCGCTTCATCAGCAGCAGATCCCGCTCCATGGTGGCGCGATCGATGGCATAACCCTTGGCGGGATGGTGTTCATGACGGTTGGCACCGCGAATAAGCAGCGGCTGACCGTTGACCCGCAGCAGGCCGCCACGGATCTCCACCACCCGAAAGCCCACATCGCATGCTTCGCTCTCGATGGCCTGGCCCTGCTCGTCCAGCAAGGTCAGGGTCAGACGATAGAGATGGGGCGTCTCGGCACTCCACTTGCGCGGCGCAGCCACATCGAGCCACAGCTCGGCGCGATCGTCGTAAGCCCCTTTTTCGTCAATAGGTTGGGTGCCGATCGGCTGACGCAGGGTCGCAACCCGCTCAACGCCGTCATAGAGATTGGCCTCTACCGACAGACCTGCCCCATTGGCCACCTGCAGTGCAATCTTGAGACGGCCATCCCGATAGCAGGCGTCCAGCTCGGGGGTGACCCGGATATCCATCAGATGGCGGGACGGTTTGTGCAGCAGGTTGACGGAGCGGAAGATCCCCGACAGCCACCACATATCCTGATCTTCCAGATAGGAGCCGTCGGACCAGCGCAGCACCAGCACCGCCAGCCGGTTGCGACCGCTCTGCAGATATGGGGTCAGATCGAATTCGGCGGGCAGGCGGCTGTCCTGGGAGTAACCGACCCAGCGGCCGTTGCAGAACAGGTGGAAGGCACTGCTCACCCCGTCGAAGATTATCCGGCTCTGTCCGCTGGCCAGCCAGTCGGCGGGCAGCTCGAACTCGCGGGAGTAGCAGCCAGTAGGATTGTCTGCCGGCACTCGCGGTGGATCGCAAGGAAAGGGGTACTTGATATTGGTATAGATGGGGCCATCGCTGGGCGGCCGCGCGGCCGGATAGGCGGCATCCAGCTGCCAGTTGCCCGGCACTGTAATGGGGCAAGCATCCACCAGATCCTGCGCCAGCCAGCTCTCGGGCACCAATTCGGGAGCGGTAAAGAAGGAGAAGCGCCACTCGCCATCGAGCAAGAGACGGGAGGAAGAGGCCAGATCACCCCTGGCATCCGCTTCGCTGCGCCAGCTGAACATGGGGGTATGGGCTGCCAGCCGGTTTACCGACGTAATAGCCTGAGTCTGCCAATCCTGACGCGCCACTATCTCCCTGAGCATTCACTCTCTCCCTGCTGATTGGAAAACGTATTCAGTCTAGAGAAGTATGACGCAGGGAACGGCGATCTCGCTCACACAGATGTAAACGATTACACTAATTTTGTTAAGTAAAGCGAAGTAAAAATGATTAAAAATAGGTAAAACAATAACTGTGCAAGAAATGGCCCCGAACAGGGCCGAAAAAGGGGGCTATCCGGCCCGAACCGGTGCCACCGAGTGGCGATTGATCAGGGTGGGGGTATAGATCCTGCTCTGGGTCGCGTCACTCTCCCCCGCCGCCAGCTGAATGGCCAGCTTGGCCGCCTGGGCCGCCATCAACTCGATGGGATAGCGCATGGTGGAGAGCTTGGGGCGCAAATATCTGGCATAGATGATGTCATCGAAGCCCACCACCGAAACCTCCTCCGGCACTCGCAGGCCGTTGTCCGCCAGCACTGAGATGGCGCCCGCCGCCATGGCATCGTTATAGGCCACCACGGCGGTCACCTTGAGCCCCTTGGCCAGCAGGTTGAGCATGGCACGCTCCCCCCCCTCCTCGTTCGGCGTGCCGCTCTCGATAAGCTCGGGATCGGCTGCCAGACCGGCTTCCATCAGTCCATCCTGATACCCCTGCAGACGCAAGGTGGCATCCTCGATGGCGTGATCCGAGCTGATAAAGGCGATGTGGCGGTGACCCAGCTCGATCAGATGACGGGTTGCCGTGGCGGCCCCCAGCCGGTTGTTGAGGGCGATGCAGCGCCCCTTGATGGCAGGAATATCGCGATTGATAAGCACCATGCCGGGCACCCGCATGGCGTAGTCGCAGAGCTCCTCGTCGCTGAGCGCCTTGCTGTGCACCACCAGCGCCTCGCAGCGCTTGCCGATCAGCAGCTCGATCGCCTCGCGCTCCTGGCGCGCCTTGTGAAAACCGTTACCCATCAACAGGTGGAGATTCTGCTCGACGGCCACGCCGGAGACCCCCTTCACCAGAGCCCCGAAGAAGGGATCTGCCACGTCACCCACCACGACGCCCATGGTATCGCAGGTCTGGCTGACCAGCGCCCGCGCGTTGGCGTTAGGGGTATAGCCCAGCTCCGCCATCGCCTTCTGGACGGCAGCGCGGGAGGCGGCACTGGCCTTGGGCGAGTTGTTCATCACTCGTGAAACCGTTGCCACCGATACATTGGCCAAACGGGCGACATCCTTGATGGTACTCATGCTGTTTTCACTTATTTCACTCTGCGACAGATGGACCATTATACCGACCAACCCCATTGAAAACAGGGGATAACGCACGATCTGCCAGAGAAGCGATCACAAAAACAGTGTAATCGTTTACACTGTTTTGCAAGCAAGTTCACAGTTTGCAAGCCAACCCCTCGGCTAGACTGCTTGCAGCGTCATTTTCAGTGGAGAGCAAGATGAAGGTTCTGGTCACCGGCGGCTGCGGATATATCGGCAGCCACACCTCTCTGGCCCTGCAAGCCGCAGGCATGACCCCGGTCGTGGTGGACAACCTCTGCAACAGCAAGCGCAGCGTGTTGACTCGAGTCGCAGCTATCAGCGGCCAGCAACCCGTGTTCTATCAAGGGGATATTCGCGATGCCGCCCTGCTGGACCGGATCTTCGCCGAACAGCAGATCGATGCTGTGATCCACTTTGCCGCCCTCAAGGCGGTCGGCGAGTCGACCCGCATCCCACTGGATTACTACAAGAACAACCTGAGTGGCACCCTCACCTTGCTGCAGGCGATGAAACGGGCCGGGGTGCACAATCTGGTGTTCAGCTCCTCGGCGACCGTCTACGGCGATCCCGCCAGTCTGCCGATCCGCGAGGATTTCCCCCGCAGCGCCACCAACCCCTACGGGCGCTCCAAGCTGATCATCGAGGAGATCCTCGAGGACCTGCAGCTGGCCGAGCCGCACTGGAGCATGGCCCTGCTGCGCTACTTCAATCCGGTCGGCGCCCACGAGTCGGGCACCATGGGGGAAGATCCCCAAGGCATTCCAAACAATCTGATGCCCTATATCACTCAGGTCGCCATCGGCCGTCGCGACTGCCTGTCGGTCTTTGGAAACGATTACCCAACTGTTGATGGCACCGGCGTACGCGACTACATCCACGTGATGGATCTCGCCGAGGGGCACGTCAAGGCGTTGCAACACTGCGCTGGCAAGGGCGGTGTGCACACCTACAACCTGGGTACCGGTCAGGGCCAGAGCGTGTTGCAGCTGGTCGCCGCTTTCTCTGCCGCCTGTGGCAAGCCGCTGCCATTTCGCATCGAACCGCGCCGCCCGGGCGACATCGCCGCCTGCTGGGCCGATCCGGCCAAGGCGCAGCGCGAGCTGGGATGGCAGGCGACCCGCAACATCGACGCCATGTGCGCCGACAGCTGGCGCTGGCAATCCGCCAATCCGAACGGTTACGAGGAGTAGGTCTGCCTGCTCCCTGTGAATAGACGACCCTATTTTTCAATACCTTATTCAGGAGAGATGATGTTCAACCCCGTCGATCATCCCCATCGCCGCTTCAACCCGCTGACCGGCCAGTATGTGCTGGTCTCCCCCCACCGGGCCAAACGCCCCTGGCAGGGACAGGTGGAGAAGGTGAGTCAGGCCCCCAAACAGACCCACGATCCCGACTGCTTCCTCTGCGCGGGCAACACCCGGGTCACCGGTGACATCAACCCCGACTACAAGGGCACCTTCGTTTTTACCAACGACTTCGCCGCCCTGATGCAGGATACCCCGGCCGCCGATAACGCCAGCGATCCCCTGCTGAAGCTGGAGGCCGCCCGCGGCACCAGCCGGGTCATCTGCTTCTCGCCGGATCACGGCAAGACCCTGCCCGAGCTGCCGCTGCCCGCCATCGAAGGGGTGATCACCACCTGGATGGATCAGGTCGCCGAGCTGTCGGCCCAGTGGCAGTGGGTGCAGGTCTTTGAAAACAAAGGGGCAGTCATGGGCTGCTCCAACCCGCATCCCCACGGCCAGATCTGGGGCAGCGACTTCCTGCCCAACGAGATCGCCCGCGAAGAGCAGCACCAGCGCGACTGGCTGGCAGAGCATGGCCGCCCCATGCTGCTGGAGTATGTGGAGCGGGAGCTGGCGGATCGCTCTCGCATCGTGGTAGAGACCGAGCACTGGCTTGCCGTCGTCCCCTTCTGGGCCGCCTGGCCGTTCGAAACCCTGCTGCTGCCCAAGGCGCACGTCCCCTCCATGCTCAATCTGACCCAGGCCCAGCAACAGGATCTGGCGGTGGCGCTCAAGGAGCTCACCAGCCGCTACGACAACCTGTTCGAGTGCAGCTTCCCCTACTCCATGGGCTGGCACTTTGCGCCGCCCAAATCGGAGTGCCCCGAGGCGTGGCAACTGCATGCCCACTTCTATCCGCCACTGCTGCGTTCCGCCACCGTGCGCAAATTTATGGTGGGCTTCGAGATGCTGGCCGAAACCCAGCGCGACCTTACCCCCGAGCAGGCCGCCGAACGGCTGCGTGCCCTGAGCCCCGTTCACTACACCCAGACCAGCCACACCAATGAGGAGGCCCTATGACCCCCAGCCAACGCGTCAGCACCGTTTTTGCCGAGCAATTTGCCAAAGCGCCCGATCTGCTGGTGCGCGCCCCCGGCCGCGTCAACCTCATCGGTGAACATACCGACTACAACGACGGCTTCGTGCTGCCCTGCGCCATCGACTACGAGACCTGCGTTGCCATCGGCCTGCGCGATGACCGACAAGTGCAGGTGATCGCCGCCGACTACGACAACCAGCGCGACCAGTTCGACCTCGACCAGCCCATCGAGCACCACCCCAGCCAACGCTGGAGCGACTACATCCGCGGCGTGGTGAAATATCTGCAAGAGCGCGGTTATGCCCTGCGCGGCCTCGATCTGGTGGTATCCGGCAATGTGCCGCAGGGGGCGGGGCTCTCCTCCTCCGCCTCGCTGGAAGTAGCCATCGGTCAGGCATTCAAAGAAGCGCTGGGGCTCGATATCAGCCAGGCCGAGATCGCCCTCAACGGCCAGCAGGCGGAGAACAAGTTCGTCGGCTGCAACTGCGGCATCATGGATCAGATGATCTCCGCCAGCGGCAAAACTGACCACGCCCTGCTGCTCGACTGCCGCTCGCTGGAGACCCGCCTCATCCCCATGCCGGCGGATCTGGCTGTGCTGATCGTCAACTCCAATGTGCGTCGCGGTCTGGTGGACAGCGAGTACAACACCCGCCGTCAGCAGTGCGAAGCGGCCGCCCGTCACTACAGGGCCAAGGCGCTGCGCGACCTCGATCTGGCCGGACTGGAAGCGGGCAGAGCCGGGCTGGATGATGCTTGTTATCGTCGTGCCCGCCACATCGTAGGAGAAAACGCCCGCACCCTGGCGGCGGCCGATGCACTGGCCAGCCACGACCTGACCCGACTCGGCGAGCTGATGGCCGAATCACACGCCGCCATGCGCGATGATTTCGAGATCACAGTGCCCGCCATCGACGGTCTGGTGGAGATCATCAAGGCCAGGATCGGCACCGATGGCGGCGTGCGGATGACTGGCGGCGGCTTCGGCGGCTGCGTGGTCGCCCTGCTGCGCCCGGAGAAGGTGGCCGAGGTGATCGCTGCCGTCGAGGCAGAGTATCCGGCCATCTCGGGCCTCAAGGCCGACTGCTACGTCTGCCGCGCCAGCGCCGGTGCAGGCAAGCTATGAGCAGCGCCATGACCCCGTTCGAGCTGGAAAATGAAGAGGGGCTGCGCCTGCGCGGCCTCGACTTCGGCGCCACCCTCACCTCCCTCACCCTGCCGGTAGCGGGAAAACGGCGTGAAGTGCTGCTGGGCTGTGCCGACGACGTCTATCCCACCCAGCAGGTGTGGCTGGGTGCGGTGGCCGGGCGTTTTGCCAACCGCATCGGTGGTGCCGAGCTGGTGCGTGATGGCCAGCGTTGGCCGCTGAATGCCAATCAGGCACCCAACTGTCTGCACGGCGGGCAGGCTGGCTTTCATCGCCAGCAGTGGCAGATCAAGGAACTGGAAGCAGATCGGGTCAAGCTGGCGCTGCTCTCCCGGACAGGGGATCAGGGCTTTCCCGGCAATCTGCGGGTCACCCTGGAGTACCGGCTTGAGCAGAGCGATCTGGTGGTGGATTTCATCGCCAGCACGGATGCCGCTACGCCGGTCAGCCTCACCAGCCACGCCTACTTCAATCTCGATGGGCAAACCGATGGCGGAGATGTCCGTGACCACCTCATCAGCATCAATGCCGACCACTTCCTGCCGACCGACCCGATCGGTTTGCCGATCGCCATCACTCCGGTGGAGGGGCCATTCGATCTGCGCCGCGAGCACCTGATTGGCCAGGATTGGCTGAGCCATCCCCAGCAGCAACAGGCCAAGGGATACGACCACGCCTTTGTGCTCAACGGCCCGGCGCAAGAGTGGGCTGCTCGCGTGGTATCGGGTGACAAGCAGCTGGCGATGGAGGTCTACACCAACCAGCCCTCGCTGCAGTTTTACACCGGCAACTGGCTGGCCAATACCCCGAACCGCAGCGGCCTGTCGCACCGGGATCACGACGGCTTCTGTCTTGAGGCGCAACAGCTACCGGACAGCCCCAATCACCCCGAGCTGGGCAACCCCTGGCTGTTGCCGGGCGAGCGTTATCACCACCAGACCCGCTACCGCTTCATCCGCGACTAACTTAAAGAATTCATGATTTTTACATAGCCTCAGCAGTCACAATCGAGCAAGATATGCCGCCCCGAGACCCTTTCGGGGCGTTTTTACATCAACGAAGTTAAGGATTGTTTGTTCGATGACTGACACTTATAGCCTGCTGGTCGCCTTTATTCTGGGCGTCGTCGAGGGGCTGACCGAGTTCCTCCCCGTCTCCTCCACCGGCCACATGATTATCGTCGGCCATCTGCTGGGCTTTGAAGGACCCAAGGCTGCCACCTTCGAAGTGGTGATCCAGCTGGGCTCCATCCTCGCGGTAGTCGCCGTCTTCTGGCGCCGCCTGTTTGGTCTGATTGGCATCCACTTTGGCCAGAAGCCCTCTCAGGATCATGCCACCCTGTCGCTGATCCACGTCATCCTCGGCATGCTGCCCGCCATCGTGGTCGGTCTGGCCATCCACAGCTGGATCAAGGCCAACCTGTTTGGTCCACAGACCGTCATGTACGCACTGGTCGCGGGGGGCATCCTGCTGATCATCGCCGAGAAGTTCCGCCCGGCCGTCACAGCCGAGACCCTGGATGACATCAGCTACAAGCAGGCGTTCGGTATCGGCCTGTTCCAGTGTCTGGCCCTGTGGCCCGGCTTCTCCCGCTCCGGCGCCACCATCAGTGGTGGCATGCTGATGGGGATCAGCCGTCACGCCGCCGCCGAGTTCTCCTTCATCATGGCGGTGCCCATGATGGTGGCGGCCAGCGGGCTTGATCTCTACAAGAGCCGCGATTTTCTCTCGATGGCCGACTTCCCGATGTTTGCAGTGGGCTTTATCACCGCCTTCGTGGTGGCCATGTTTGCGATCAAGACCTTCCTGAAATTGATCCGCCGCATCGACTTTATCCCGTTCGCCATCTACCGCTTTATCGTGGCATTCGCCGTCTATCTGGTGTTTGTCGCCTGACCGGTAGCCTGCAATGAAATGACAAAAGGGACCAACTTGGTCCCTTTTTCTATGGCGTCATGGTGCTCAGTAGAGGTGCTGGCTGATGCCATTCAGCAGCCGCGACAACCCCTTGGTGAACTGCACCGGCGCATCCTGCACCGTGTAGCAGAGGCAACCGTCCGGCGTATGCGGACTGTGGGAGTGGCTGGCATCGCGCCAGATGAAATCTCCCGCCTTGTAAAGGGTATCGCCATCCTGAATATTGCCAGCCAGCAGCAGGGTCAGCTCATAGCCCTGATGGGTGTGCTCGGGGATGCGACCGCCTGCTTCGATATGGAGCAGGCTGGCGCGCGCCCCCATCTCGTCCAGCGGCAGACTCTGCTGACGAATGGCCCCGATATGGCGCCACTTGGGCGAACGATAGCGGGCCAGCACCCGTGGCAAACGGTAGGCGTGACCGGCTACCTCCAGCTCGCCGGGCTGGGCTCGGGGCTGGTCATGTGTTGGCTCGGAGAGGGGCTCTGCCAGCGGCTGGGCCAGAATATCCGCCAGCATGGCGTCAAACCCGGCCTCCATCGCCACGTCATCGCGGGGAGCCAGCTCGGGCTCTGCTGGCGAGGCAAGATATTGCTGCGCCAGCTCCTCTTCGAATGTCTTCAGTCGGGCAGCACAATCGGGGCAGAGTTCACAGTGAGCGGAGAGCCCCACCGCCAGCGGCAGAGGGAGCTCGTCGGCGGCGAAGGCGCGCAGCATAGGGTCGGTCGGATGGGCTTTAATCATGGCCTTGCTCCACTTGCTCTTTCAGTTTCTGTAACGCCAGTCTGAGGCGGGACTTGATGGTACCGAGCGGCACGCCGAGTCGCTCCGCCAGCTCCTGCTGGGAGAACTCCTGCAGATAGATGCCACGCACCACCTGCTGTTGCGGCTCCGGCAGGGTGCCCAGATAGTGGGCCATCTGACGGGTCAGCACCGCATCCTCACCGCCGCTCAGATGCTCCTCTTCGGCCTGAAACTCCAGCACCGGCCACAGCTCCTCGGCACAGAGATCCTCCTTGCTGGCGCGACGACGGCGCAGCATGTCGAAGCACTGGTTGCGCATCACGGTATAGATCCAGGTGGTCGGCGCCCCCTTCTCGGGGTGGTAGAGACGCGCCTTCTGCCACACCAGCAGCATGGTCTCCTGCACCAGCTCCATGGCGTTGGCTTCGCTGCCGAGGTGGCGCAGGCCGTAGCTGCGAATGCGCGGCGCAAAGTGTTGGAACAGGCGGGCAAAAGCGGCCTTGTCGGCCTGCTCTGCCACCCTGATCAGCATAGATTTGAGGTCGCCATCCGGGTTATCCATCACGGGCGAGGTCCTGCGTATGGTCGAGTGTGGTTGGCCAGTATATGCCATTGCGCCATCCCTTTGGTGTGCTGTCGAACATGCTGTGGTGATGACTTGTACGGCGCTGTGGCAGTGGCGGATCAGCGGGTCAGAAAAAATCAGTGGCTGGCCACCAGCACCCCCTTGAGCAGTGCAATGGCAGGCTGATTGTCGGCAGCGGCCAGCAGCAGCTGCTTCTGCTCGGGGGGGATCGGCAGCACCTCCAGCCAGCGCTGGGCCACCCAGTTGCCATCGTCCCAGCGGGGGGCGGGATAGAGGGCGGCATAGTCGGGATAGTCTGCAAACACCTCCCGCAGCGCATCAGCCAGTGGCAGCTGATCGGGATGGAGCCGCCGGGGTGGCCATGCCGGCAGCGAGGTTACCTCACCGATGCGCAGGCCATCCTGCTCCTGCCACAGATCCTCTATCTGCACCCGCTCCACCCCCTGCACCGTGATCCCCAGCATGCCGTCCGGCAGCCGGTCGAAGTCGATGACCTTGACCCGGGTGGCGATGGGCAGCATGTTGCGCAGGGCGTCGGGCTGGCGCGGATCCACCATGCAGAGGGCAAAGCCCGCCTCCCCCGCTTCGGCCACCATCCGCAGGTATCTGGGCTCGAAGATCCGCAACGGCATGATGCCGCCGGGCAACAGGTGGGCTAATAGGGGAAACAGTGCCAGTCGCATCACAAACTCCTTGCCGGGTTACGACTCTAGGTACGTGCAACAGCCAGCGGGAGATCAGTGTCGGGAAAAACCCTTAACAATCAGGGGAAATAGCCTGGACAAGGCGCTTCGATATGCAGTAGAAATGGATAAGCACCGTAATTTCCGTCCAATATTCTGGAATATGGCGCCAAACGCAGTGAAATATCCGCCCGACAGCGAGCGGCGGGTCATCCCTATAGTTTTCTCGAGCCGATGCGGGTAAAATTCACGCCCTTATATATCAGTCATTTTTCGACGCGCAACCTTGGTGGTCAGTTATGAAAGAGCATATTCATCATCTACTTGAACAAACGGTAGCCAATCTCAAGTCAGCAGGCGTCCTGCCGGCGGACCTGGAAGCCCGCGTGCAAGTAGACCGATGCAAGGAAAAAGCTCACGGTGACCTGGCCACCAACCTGGCCATGCTGCTGGCCAAGCCGGCCCGCAAGAATCCCCGTGAGCTGGCGGCTGCCATCATCGAGCACCTGCCTGCCTCCGACCTGATCGCCAAGGTCGAGATCGCCGGTCCCGGCTTCATCAACTTCTTCTTCGACCAGCGCTGGCTGGCCGGTCAGGTTGAGGCCATGGTGACCTCTGCCAACGCCAACGTACGGTTGCCCGCGCCACAAACCGTGGTGGTGGACTACTCCGCCCCCAACGTGGCCAAAGAGATGGCGGTGCACCACATCCGCTCCACCGTACTCGGTGACGTGGCTGCCCGTGCGCTGGAGTTCCTCGGCCACAAGGTGGTGCGTGCCAACCACATCGGTGACTGGGGTACCCAGTTCGGCATGCTGATCGCCTATCTGGAGAAGATGTCCAACGAGCATGCCAGCGACATGGCACTCAAGGATCTGGAAGCCTTCTACACCCAGGCCAAGCGTTGCTACGACGAAGACGAAGCCTTCGCCGAGCGCGCCCGTAACTACGTGGTCAAGCTGCAGGGCGGCGACGAGTACTGCCGTACCATGTGGAAGAAGCTGGTCGACATGACCATGGAACAGAACCAGATCAACTACGACCGCCTGAATGTCTCCCTGACCAACAAGGACATCATGGGCGAGTCCATGTACAACGACATGCTGCCGGAGATCGTGGCCGACCTGAAAGCCAAGGGGCTGGCGGTCGAGAGCGAAGGCGCCACCGTGGTCTTCCTGGACGAGTTCAAGAACAAGGATGGCGAGGCCATGGGCGTCATCATCCAGAAGAGCGATGGCGGTTTCCTCTACACCACCACAGATATCGCCTGTGCCAAATACCGTTATGAAACCCTGGGTGCCGATCGTGTCATGTACTTCATCGACTCCCGTCAGCACCAGCACCTGATGCAGGCCTGGACCATCACCCGCAAGGCGGGTTATGTGCCGGAATCCGTGCCGCTCGAGCACCACGCCTTCGGCATGATGCTGGGCAAGGATGGTCGTCCCTACAAGACCCGTTCCGGTGGCACCGTCAAGCTGGTTGACCTGCTGAACGAAGCGGAAGAGCGCGCCGCCGCCCTGCTGGAGAGCCGCAACAGCGACCTCTCTGCCGAAGAGAAGGCCAACGTGGTCAACGCCATCGCCATGGGTGCGGTCAAGTATGCGGATCTCTCCAAGAACCGTACTACCGACTACATCTTCGACTGGGATCTGATGCTGTCGTTTGAAGGCAACACTGCCCCTTACCTGCAGTACGCCTACACCCGTATCCAGTCCATCTTCCGCAAGGCCAACATCGATGCCGAGACGCTGACCGGCAACGTGACCCTGAACGAAGAGGCCGAAGAGGTGCTGGCCCAGAAGCTGATCCAGTTCTCCGACGCGGTCAACGGCGTGGCCGACAAAGGCATGCCGCACCTGCTCTGTACCTACCTGTACGAGTTGTCCGGCAACTTCATGACCTTCTATGAAGCCTGCCCGATCAACAAGGATGGCGTGGACGAGGCAACCCGTCAGAGCCGTCTGCTGCTGTGCGCCGCCACCGCCAAGGTGCTGAAACTGGGCCTCGGCGTACTGGGCATCCATACCCTGGAGCGCATGTAATAGATGGCAACCCGGGATTATGTCGGCAGCCGCCCGCGACGTCGGGCGGGTGGCCGCAATACCAAGAAAGCGGCCCCTCGCCGCTTTCCTGTTATTCCAGTGCTGCTGGTCGTGGCACTGCTGGCAGGCTTTGGTGGCTTCCTTTACATGATCAATGGCAAGGGCAACGACGCCCCCACCATTGAGGAGCAGGTAAAGGCCAACAAGCCAAAAGCGCAGAATAACGGGCTGCCTCAGGAGAAGTGGAGCTACATCGAACGGCTTGAGAACAAGCAGGTCGATATCATAGAGCCGCCGACCCAGCCGGGTGTGCTGCCGCCACCGCCGGCAGATACCATGACCCTGCAGCCGGAAAAACTGCCGCAGCCGGTGCCGACCGACATTCCCCAACCGGGAACGCCCATCGGCCAGCCCAAGCCCTATCAGCCCAATCCGGCGACCACCCCTTCCACCTCCGGTGCACCGGTTGCCAGCGCGCAAGAGCAGGTGATCGACCGCAAGGCCGAACGGGAGCGGATGGAGCGGGAGATCCGTGCCGAGCTGGAGCGGGAGCGGGCCGAAGCGGCCAAGGCCAAAGCGGCCACCCCGCCAGCCCAGGCCGCCGACAGCGGTCGCTATATGATGCAGTGCGCCGCCCTGCGCTCGCAGGATTCCGCAGAGTCGCTCAAGGCACGTATCGCCTTCACCGCCGGCCTCTCTTCCAGCCTGCAGGTGATCAATGGCGCCAACGGCACCGTCTACAAGGTGATGGTCGGCCCCTTCAACGGCAAGGCGGCCGCCGACGCGGCCAACAGCAAGCTGCAGAGCTCCGGCATCAGCGGCTGCATTCCCAAGAAGGGTTAGCATACTGTCACCAGCAGGAGAACCAGAGCATGACAAATTCGAAACAGCCACCAAATGGCCTTCCGGTTTACCGCTTAATTACTGGGCCTGATGACGCGACATTTTGTTTTCGTGTCAGCGAGGCACTAGCTCAAGGCTACACGCTGTATGGTTCTCCCTCGGCGACGTTCAATGGCCAAACTGTGATCGTGTGCCAAGCGGTAGTCTGGTCTGAAACAAAATAATGCGGATAGTTTGCAGCAGGGCCGGGTGGCAACACCCGGCCCTGTTCTTTTGGTGTCACTCGCACCCACGCTGTTTGCTACCCCGTTTATCCCGACCAAAGGCAGGGTTGAAAAGCCCGTTTGCCATCCCCATCTTTCTTGCCATGCACAGTCAGGCCGTTATTCGGCTCAAGCGAGGTAAGTAAAGTGACTACCATAGTTTCAGTTCGCCGCAACGGTCAGGTCGTCATCGGTGGCGATGGCCAGGTTTCTCTTGGCAACACCGTCATGAAGGGCAACGCCCGCAAGGTTCATCGCCTCTACAACGGCAAGGTGCTGGCAGGTTTTGCCGGTGGCACAGCCGACGCCTTCACCCTGCTCGAGCGTTTCGAAGCAAAACTGCAGGCCCATCAGGGTAATCTGGAGCGCGCCGCCGTGGCGCTGGCCAAAGATTGGCGCACCGATCGCGCCCTGCGCCGCCTCGAAGCACTGCTGGCCGTCGCCGACGAGCAAAAATCTTTCATCATCACCGGCAACGGTGACGTGGTGCAGCCGGAGCACGATCTCATCGCCATCGGCAGCGGCGGCAACTTCGCCCAGTCCGCGGCCATCGCCCTGCTGGAAAACACCGATCTGGATGCCAAGAGCATCGTCGAGAAGGCGCTCAAGATCGCTGGCGACATCTGCGTCTTCACCAACCAGCACCACACCGTCGAAGTGCTGGACTATTCGGCCAAATAAGCTGGCTACATAGCAACCAATTCTCCAAGGGGTGGGCACTGCCCGCCCCTGATACAGGAACTCCATCATGTCCGAGATGACCCCGAGAGAAATCGTCCACGAACTGGATCGTCACATCATTGGTCAGGCCGATGCCAAGCGCGCGGTGGCCGTCGCCCTGCGCAACCGCTGGCGCCGGATGCAGCTCAACGAAGAGATGCGCCATGAAGTGACCCCGAAGAACATCCTGATGATCGGCCCGACCGGTGTCGGCAAAACCGAGATCGCCCGTCGTCTGGCCAAACTGGCCAACGCCCCCTTCATCAAGGTGGAAGCGACCAAGTTCACCGAAGTGGGCTATGTCGGCAAGGAAGTGGACAGCATCATTCGCGATCTGACCGATGTCGCCATCAAGCTGGTGCGCGAGACCGAGATGGAGAAGATGAAATACCGCGCCGAGGAAGCCGCCGAAGAGCGCATTCTCGATGCGCTGCTGCCCAACCCGCGCAACACCTGGGGTGAGGAAGAGAAAGCCGACAACTCCAACACCCGCCAGATCTTCCGCAAGAAACTGCGGGAAGGTCAGCTGGATGACAAGGAGATCGAGCTGGAACTCTCCGCCTCCCCGATGGGCGTCGAAATCATGACCCCGCCGGGCATGGAAGAGATGGCCAACCAGCTGCAGGGGCTGTTCCAGAACCTGGGCCAGAACCAGAAGAAGAAGCGCAAGATCAAGGTCAAAGAGGCCATGAAGGCGCTGATCGAAGAGGAAGCGGCCCGTCTGGTCAATCCGGAAGAGCTGAAGCAGAAAGCGATCGCAGCTGTCGAGAACAACGGCATCGTCTTCCTCGACGAGATCGACAAGATCTGCAAGCGCGGCGAGAGCTCCGGCCCCGATGTCTCCCGTGAAGGGGTTCAGCGCGACCTGCTGCCGCTGGTCGAGGGCTGCACCGTCAACACCAAGCACGGCATGGTCAAGACCGACCACATCCTGTTTGTCGCCTCCGGCGCCTTCCAGATCGCCAAGCCGTCCGACCTCATCCCCGAGCTGCAGGGCCGTCTGCCGATCCGGGTCGAGCTGACCGCGCTGACCACCGATGACTTCGAGCGCATCCTGACCGAACCGAACGCCTCCCTGACCGATCAGTACAAGGCGCTGATGGCCACCGAAGGGGTCAATATCGAGTTCACCAAGGATGGCATCCGCCGTCTGGCCGAAGCGGCGTGGCAGGTCAACGAGCGTACCGAGAACATAGGTGCCCGCCGTCTGCACACCGTGATGGAACGCCTGATGGAAGATATCTCCTACGACGCCTCCGAGAAATCCGGCGAGACCTTCGTCATCAACACCGACTACGTCAACGCCCACCTCGGCAAGCTGATTGAAGACGAGGATCTGAGCCGCTTTATTCTGTAAGCGCGCCCCTCCCGATAAAACGCCTCCCTTCGCGGAGGCGTTTTTATTTCTCCATCACCTCCGTCATCTGCCCGGATTCTGGCCCACACCTGCGGCAACCCGTTCAATCCCAAGCCGTTTCCAAATTTCCCCTTGCCAACGCCCGCCGTTTTTTCATCCCCGCTGAAATCTGCTCAAAAAAAGATCTTTCCTATTCTCGGCGGCCTATTTATACATACGTATAAATCAGATCAAAATCTGTGCAGCAGGAACCAGAAAGATGAATCCAACCCGGCAGAAACTGCTCGATACCGGCCTCGCCATCGCAACCGAGAAGGGGCTACGCGGCCTGACGGTGCGCGAGCTGGCGGCGGCGGCCGAGGTGAACCTCGGCTCCTTCGTCTACCACTTCGGCAACCGCGATGCCTTTATCGACGAGCTGGTCGAGCTCTGGTATGCCCCCCTCTATGACGAGCTCAAGGCGGTGGCAGCCAAAGGCTCCTACCCCTCTGCCATCGCCATGTTCGAGGCCACCATGGAGGCGCTGATCGGGCTGGTGGCGCGCCAGCGCGGCTTTATCAACCACCTGTTTGGCGATGCGCTGGCAGGTGAAGGGGCGGCCCAGCGCTTTCTGCTCAGCCTGCCGCGCCGTCATCCCCTGTTGCTGATCGAGCAGGTACGGATGGCGCAGGCGGAAGGGTCGCTGGTCGCGGGTCACCCGCTCCAGCTGATGATCTTCATCATGGGCTCGGTCGGCCTGCCGCTGGTGATCGCCGGCAGCGGTCGTCAGCTCGGCTGGCTGCCCGAACAGGCAGCCCCCTTTCTCAGCCAGATAGACAACCCCGAGGCCGCCAGACAGCGGCTGGTATGGGCCCTGCGCGGCCTGCGCCCCACCGACATGAAAGAAGGAGAAGCAGCATGAAACAACGCATCGCGATGGCAGCTCTGCTGCTGACCGCTCTCAGTGGTTACCTCTGGTTGCAGAGCCATCCTCAAGGAGAAGCGCTATGAAGCAACGCATTGCAATCGTAGCCCTGCTGCTAACCGTTATCGGTGGCTACCTCTGGTGGCAGGGGCGCCCCGCCGACGGCTCCATCCTTTACGGCAATGTCGATATTCGCGACGTCAATCTGGCCTTTCGAGTCGGCGGTCGCATCGATCAGGTGCTGGTCGATGAGGGGGATAGGGTAAAAGCCGGTCAACTGCTGGCCCGCCTCGATCCGGTTCCCCTCACCCACAGCCGCGACAGCGCCCGCGCCAATCTGGCTGCGCTCACTGCCGCCAACGCCTTGATCCACAAAGGCTATCGCAGCGAAGAGACCGACCGCGCCCGGGCCGCACTGGCCGCCGCCGAGGCCGCTGCGCTGGAAGCCGACCAGCAGTGGCGCCGCCAGAGCACATTGGCAGCCACCGGCGCCATCTCCCGCGGTCAGCTCGATACCGCCCGCTCCCAGCGGGATCAGACCCGGGCGCAGGTACGCTCCGCCCGCGAACAGCTCGCCCAGCTCGAAAGCGGCTACCGCCCGGAAGAGATTGCCCAGTCCGATGCCCAACTGGAAGGGGCCAAAGCGGCGCTCGCCAGTGCCGAACTGGCGCTGGCTGATGCCAACCTGACCGCCCCCAGCGATGGCATCATCATCAGTCGCGCCATCGAGAACGGCAGCATGGTGCAGAGCGGAGCGACCGTCTTCAACCTCTCCCTGACCGCGCCAGTCTGGGTGCGCGCCTATGTGGAGGAGCCCTGGCTCGGCCACTTCCCGAGCGGCGCCAAAGTGACCCTCACCACCGACTCGCGGCCTGATCAGCCCTATCACGGGGTGGTGGGCTTTGTCTCGCCGACCGCCGAGTTCACCCCGAAATCGGTGGAGACGCCGGACCTGCGCACTCACCTCGTCTACCGGCTGCGCATCGTGGTGCAGGATCCCGACCCGGCCCTGCGCCAGGGGATGCCGGTCACCGTCAGGCTGGCGCCATGAGCTGCGCCATCTCCCTTGAGGGGCTCACCAAACGCTTTGGCGAGCGGGTCGCCCTCAACGCCATCTCGGCCACCATTCCGACCGGTGGCATCACCGGGCTGGTCGGCCCCGACGGCGCGGGCAAGAGCACTTTGCTACGCCTGCTGGCCGGTCTGCTGATCCCGGAAGCGGGCACCATCCGGGTGCTGGGGCTGGATCCGGTGAGCGAGGGGGATCTGCTGCGTCAGCGCCTCGGCTACATGCCCCAGCAGTTCGGCCTCTACGAGGATCTCAGCGTGCTGGAGAACCTCACCCTCTACGCCGACTTGCGCGGCGTACTGGAGCCCGAACGCACGCCCACCTTTGCGCGGCTGCTCGCCTTCACCGATCTTGCCCGCTTCACCGCAAGGCCGGCAGGCAAGCTCTCTGGCGGGATGAAGCAGAAGCTCGGGCTGGCCTGCGCCCTGCTCGGCACCCCGGATGTGCTGCTGCTGGACGAGCCGGGGGTCGGGGTCGATCCCATCTCCCGCCGCGCCCTCTGGCAGATGGTACGCGAGCTGGCCAAGGGGGGGATGACGGTGCTCTGGAGTACCGCCTATCTCGACGAGGCGGAGCTGTGCGACCACGTGCTGCTGATGGCGGATGGCGAGGTGCGCACCAGTGGCACCCCGGCCGATCTGATGGGAGCCATGGCCAGCCGCTGCTGGCTGCTGGAGGCGGGGCAACTGGATGGGCGCGAGCGGCGCGCCCTGCTGCGCCGGGCGCTGGCGCACCCCGCAGTGATGGATGGCGTGGTGGCGGGGGAGCGGGTTCGCCTGCTGCTGCACCCGGGCATGACGCCCCCACCGCTGGCGGAGCTGCATCTCGCCAACGGCGCCTTTCAACCGGCCCAGCCCCGGCTGGAGGATGCCTTTATTGACCTGCTCGGCGGCGGCCCCGGCGGAGAGTCGAGTCTGGCAGCCGGGATGCGGGAAGCCGAACTGCCGCAGGGGGTCTCCCCCGAGGCGGTGATCGAGGCGCGCCACCTCACCAAGCGGTTCGGCGATTTTGCCGCCACCGATGACGTCAGCTTTGCAGTGCGCCGCGGCGAGATCTTCGGCCTGCTCGGCCCCAACGGGGCGGGCAAGTCCACCACCTTCAAGATGGAGTGCGGCCTGCTGCGCCCGAGCGAGGGACAGGCGCTGGTGACCGGCATCGATCTGGCCCACAGCCCCTCGGCGGCGCGCCAGCGCCTCGGCTACATGGCGCAGAAGTTCTCCCTCTACAAGCAGCTTACCGTGGCGCAGAACCTCTCCTTTTTCGCCGGTATCTACGGCCTGTTCGGCCGCCACCAGCAGACGCGGATCGACGCCATGGTGACTGCCTTTGCCCTCGCCCCCTGGCTCGATCAGAAGGCGGAATCCCTGCCGCTCGGCCTGCGCCAGCGCTTATCGCTGGCCTGCGCCCTGCTGCACGAGCCGCCGCTGCTGTTCCTCGACGAGCCCACCTCCGGGGTCGATCCGGTGACCCGGCGCGAGTTCTGGTCGCACATCAACGCGCTGGCCGACCACGGCGTCACCGTGTTGGTCACCACCCACTTTATGGACGAGGCGGAGTATTGCGATCGCATCGCCCTCATCTATCGCGGCAAGCTGCTGGCGCTCGGTACCCCGGACGATCTCAAGGGGCTGGCCGCCAAAGAGGCGGCAACTTCTCTGCCAACCGGCTCCTTGCCGACCTGTTCTTTGCCAACAATGGAAGAGGCCTTTATCACCCTGGTCGAGCGGGCCAGCGAGGAGGACGCATGAGCATCAACCGTCGGCGACTGCTGGCCCTCTGCCGCAAGGAGACGCTGCAAATCGTCCGTGACCCGAGCAGCATCCTCATCGCCTTCATCATGCCGGTGGTGCTGCTGGTGGTGATGGGTTACGCCATCAATCTCGATGTGGACCATCTGCGCCTCGGCATCTGGCGAGCCGACAGCGGCGCCCCGGCGGTGCGGCTGGAGCAGGCCCTGCGCGGCTCAACCGCGCTGGAGATCCACAGCGGCCCGAGCAAGGAGTCCCTGCTCGCCAGTCTGGCCCGCGGCGAGATCCGCGGCCTGCTGGTGATCGATGACGGCTTCTCCCGCGCGCTGGCCGGTCAGGGCAATGGCGCGCCGCAGGCGCTGCTGCTGACCGACGGCTCCGAGCCCAACACCGCCAACTTCGTTACCAACTATGTGCAGGGGATCTGGCAGGGGTGGCTCGCGGGCGAAGGGGTCGCCATGCCGGTGTCGATAGAGAGCCGCGCCTGGTTCAATCCGGCGCTGGTGAGCCGCAACTTTCTGGTACCGGGCTCCATTGCGGTGGTGATGACCATCATAGGTGCCCTGCTCACCTCGCTGGTGGTGGCGCGGGAGTGGGAGCGCGGCACCATGGAGGCGCTGCTCGCCACCCCGGTCACCAAGGGGGAGCTGCTGCTCTCCAAGCTGCTGCCCTACTACGGCCTCGGCATCATCGCCATGCTGCTCTGCCTGCTCTTCTCGGTGGCGGTGATGGCGGTGCCGTGGCGCGGCTCCCTGCTGCTGCTCTTTCTGGTCACCAGCGTCTTTCTCGGCAGCGCCCTCGGGCTCGGGCTGTTTCTCTCCACCGTGATGCGCAGCCAGTTCAATGCCGCGCAGGCGGCGCTGATCGCCGCCTTTCTGCCCGCCGTGATGCTGTCGGGCTTCGTGTTCGAGATCGCCAGCATGCCACCGCTGCTGCGGGCCATCACCCACCTCATTCCGGCCCGTTACTTCGCGAGCTTCCTGCAGACCCTCTATCAGGCGGGCAGCGTCTTCTCGATCCTGCTGGTCAACGGTTTCTGTCTGCTGCTGCTGGCCGGTTTCTGGCTGGCCCTGACCGCCCGCAAGACGCGGCGCACTCTGGAGTAACCCATGCTGATCCGACTCTGGTGGCTGATCCGAAAAGAGCTGCAGGCCCTGATGGGCAATACTCAGGGGCGCTTTCTGCTCATCATGCCGGTGCTGCTGCAAACCGCCCTCTTCCCGTTCGCCGCCACCCTGGAGGTGACCGGCAACACGCTGGCCATCTACAACCAGGATGGCGGTGCCCAGAGCCGCGAGCTGCTGGAGCGCCTCACCCATATGCCCGCCTTTACCACCATCATCCCGGTGCAGGGCGAGGCGGGCATGACCGAGGCCATCACCGGGCAGCAGGCACTGCTCGGGCTGATTATTCCGGGCGATTTCTCGCGCCGGCTGGCGCGCGGCGAACCGGCCAAGGTGCAGCTGATCATCGACGGGCGCCGCTCCAACGGTGGTCAGGTGGCGGCGGGCTACATCAGTCAGGTGATCGCCCGCTGGCAAAGTGAGGGCAAGGGGCAACCCGAGCTGGCGGTACGCAACCTCTACAACCCCAACGTCGAGTTCCACTGGCATATCCTGCCGGCGCTGGTGGCCATCATCACCACCACCGGCTGTCTGATTGTCACCGCCCTCTCGGTCGCGCGGGAGCGAGAAGAGGGCACCTTCGATCAACTGCTGGTCTCCCCCCTCACCGCAGGCTGGATCATGGCGGGCAAGGCGGTGCCCGGCATCATGGTGGCGGTGGGACAAGGGTGCATAGTCGCGCTGGCCGCCCGTTTTGTCTTTCACCTCCCCTTTGCCGGCAGCCTCAGCCTGCTGATGGCGGGCATGGTCTGCTACGGGCTGGCACTGGCCGGGATCGGGCTCTTTATCTCGTCGTTCTGCTCGACCCAGCAGCAGGCGTTTCTCGGGGTCTTCTCCTTCACCGTACCGGCGGTGATCCTCTCTGGTTTTATCTCGCCGGTGGAGAACATGCCGCAGGTGTTCCAGTGGCTGGCGGCCATCGACCCCCTCACCCACTTCATCGTGCTGCTCAAGGGGGTCTTCCTCAAGGGGTTTGACTTGTCGGCCGCCTGGCCCCTGCTCTGGCCGCTGCTCGCCATCGCCGGCGTCACCCTGTCGCTGGCGCTCGCCATGTTCCGCCGCCATATCGCCTGACCTCCTCTGTGGGGTCAATCTAATCGATATCCGCCCCCTGACCACCAGCTAGTGCCGGGAGCGTCGGCGTTTTCGCTGTTCAGTGTCATAACCTGTTGTTTTAAGTCTGGTATCCTATGGGCATTGAGCCCTTGGCTACCATCTCAGGAATTCATCCCATGTCTCTTCCCATCAAGAACAGCGCCAGGCAGCGCGCGGATGACAGATCCCGCATTCTCACCCTGCTGCTGCGCGATGATGCCCTCACCGACAGCCTGCTCGATCCGCAGGTGGTGCAGGATGCCGAGCAGCGCGATCAGACCAGCGAACTCACTGCGCTGGTCAACGGGTTGCCCGCCGCCGACGTCGCCGATGCGCTGGAGTCGCTGCCGCCCGATGAACGTCATGCCCTGTGGGCACTGGTGGAGGAGGAGAAGCGCGGCCAGATTCTGGTCGAAGCGTCGGAGACGGTGTGGGACAGCCTCATCAGCGGGATGAGCGACAAGGAGCTGCTGCACGCCCTGCGCACCCTGGATATCGACGACCAGATCTATCTGGGCCAGTACCTGCCGCGCAACCTGATGGGGCGGCTGCTCACCTACATGGCCCCCGAGGAGCGGGATCGGGTGCGGGAGGTGATCCGCTACGGCAAGCACACCGTCGGCGCCATGATGGACTTCGAGATCATCACCATCCGCCCCGAGGTGAGTCTGGCCACGGTGCAGCGCTATCTGCGCCTGCGCGGCAAGATCCCCGCCAACACCGACAAGCTGTTCGTCATCGATCGCCGCAACCACCTGCTGGGAGAACTGGCCCTCACCACAGTGCTGCTGCACAAGCCCGCCACTCTGGTGAGCGATGTGATGGAGCAGGACCCGGTCACCTTCGATCCGGAGGATAACGACGAAGCGGCGGCCCGCACCTTCGAGCGGGATGACCTGCTCTCCGCCGCCGTGGTGGATGGCAAGGGCAAGCTGATGGGCCGCCTCACCGTCGAAGAGGTGGTGGATCTGGTCTATGAGGAGAGCGACACCGACCTGCGCCGGATGGGGGGTATCAGCGAGGATGAAGACGTGTTCGCCCCAGTCTCCAAGGCGGTCAAGACTCGCTGGGCCTGGCTGGCGCTGAACCTCTGCACCGCCTTTGTCGCCTCGCGGGTGATCGGCCTGTTCGAGCACACCATCTCCCAGCTGGTGGCGCTGGCGGCGCTGATGCCCATCGTCGCCGGGATCGGCGGCAACACCGGCAACCAGACCATCACCATGATAGTGCGGGCGCTGGCGCTGCAGCACATTCAGGCGGGCAACCTCTCCTTCCTGCTGCTGCGGGAACTTGGCGTCGCCTTTATCAACGGGCTGGTGTGGGGCGGCACCATGGGCATCGCCACCTATCTGCTCTATCAGGATGCGGCGCTGGGCGCCGTGATGACCCTGGCCATGATACTCAACCTGCTGGTGGCGGCGCTGATGGGGGTCATCATCCCCATGACCATGACCCGCCTCGGCCGCGACCCGGCAGTGGGGGCCAGCGTGATGATCACCGCCATCACCGATACCGGCGGCTTCTTTATCTTCCTCGGGCTGGCGACCCTGTTCCTGCTGTAAACCGTGCGTTGAAAACAACAAGGGAGCCACTGGCTCCCTTGTTGTTTCAGGCGCGTTTGCCCGCCCCTGCCGTTGGGCTGCTTATCGCTTGTCAGCGGTGATCAGCAAGCCATTGGTGTCGGGGAAACCGATGACCAATGCATCATTTTTGTCATCCGTGGCAAAGGCGGTGACATAGGCGACGCGGTTATCCATCGCCCGAGCCAGAGCGGCATTCCAGAGGTTTTCGATCGGCGTGGCGGCAGCGGATTGCTTGAAGTTGCACTTGCCAAACCCGGTCATGGTCAGCTTGCTCAACCCGGCCGTCGCACTCCCCTCGCCCACCAGCGTACAACCCGCTGCCGGAAACTCGATCGCCACCGTCAGCTTGCCGCCGTTGTTGGTGGTATCCACCTTGCCCACCATGTCGCTGCTGAAGCCATCGCTACCCGTTGCACTCCAGCTGGCCGTGGTCACTGCTTTGGTGGTCAGGGCCGTCACCGCCACATGACCGCTGAAACCGGAATAGATGGGGGCGTTGTCGGAGAAGGTGGTGCCATTCCGGGTGAAATCAAAAACCCAGCGCTTGATCTCCTTGCCCTGCAGATCGATGACCGGCTGATCCTGGAAGGTGATGAGGTTGTGGTTGTTGCTTACCGTGCTCACCGCAGTGCTGCTGCCGAGCCGCTCGCTGGTGCGGGTCAGCTGCACCGGGTAGATCCCGTCCTTGTCGGCTTTCTGGTCAGCCTGACCCAGCCACTGGCTGTTGGTCTCGACCTTGCCCACCTGATGATCCACCCAGACACCCCAGTGCTGCACGGTTTCACCCTTCGGGTAGACCAGCGCCAGACCATCCAGATCCTTGATCATGCGCGGCGTCGCCTTGTCGCCGTCACGGCTCAGCAGATTCGCTTCATAGAGGCCCGCCTCCGGCAGGGCCAGCGGCACCCGCTTGGCGATGCTGTTGGCCGCTTTTTCGCTGTCACAGGCAGACAGGGCGGCGGCGCAGGCGATGGCCAGCAGTGCTTTGTTGTGCATTTTCATAAGTTTTTATTCCTTGCTGTCGCTTTGTAATTTTTAGATGCAATCAATCGCCGCTGAATTTAAGGGAAAGGTCATCTATCAGTCGAATGGAGATCTGTAACCAACCATTACAGCCTCGCAGGAGCGGCAGGCCACGCTGCTTGCCCCGACCGCACTGTGGTGACGACAGGGTGACTCACGGCGGACAAGCAGCGAGGGGGGCGGCCCCGAAGAAAGACAAAAAAGAGATTAAAATCATAGCCATAACTCTATTAACAGGAGGGTAATTAGCCCGAATTGCCAGCCTGCTCACAATCGGATTCTTTTGCTGTCGATAGAATGCACCACGCTGGCATACCCATAACAAGAGAATCCAACAATGAAAACCACCCTCAAACTGAGCGCGGTGGCAGTTATCTTTTTGCTGTCCGGCTGTGATGACAACAACTCTCAGGCCCCCGGTGATCTCACCCTGCGGCTGATCGAAACCTCTGATATCCACTCCAACCTGCTGAGCTACGACTACTACCAGAACAAGCCGGATGCCTCGCTGGGCTTTGCCCGCACCGCGGTGCTGATCCGCAAGGCCCGCGAAGAGAACGCCAACAACTTGCTGATCGACAACGGCGACCTGATCCAGGGTACCCCGCTGGCCGACTATATCCACGACCAGCAGGTCAAACAGCAGTGGCTGAGCAAGCAGACCCACCCCGCCATCAAGGCGCTCAACACCATGAGCTATGATGTCGGCAACCTGGGCAACCACGAATTCAACTTCGGTCTCGACTTCCTCTCGGAGACCCTGAAAGGGGCCAACTACCCCTACATCAACGCCAACGTCTTCCAGGCCGATGCCTTCAGCCGCGATGGCAAGGGCACCATCAACTGGAGCAAGCAGAAGTTCAAACCCTATGTGGTGCTGGATCGTCAGGTGAAGGATGCCAACGGCAATACCCAGACCATCAAGGTCGGTGTGCTGGGGCTGACCCCGCCCCAGATCACCCAGTGGGACAAGCGCAATCTGGAAGGCAAGGTGGTGGTGGCCGATATGGTCGAGACCGCCGAGCACTATGTACCCGAAATCCGCGCCAAGGGCGCTGACATCGTCGTGGTCGTGGCCCACACCGGCATCATAGGTGACCCGCGCGAACCCATGATGGAGAACGCCGCCCTGCCGCTGGCCAAGGTGAAGGGGGTTGATGCCCTGCTGCTGGGCCATGCCCACCGCACTTTCCCGGGCGACTACCCCAACATGACCGACGTGGACAACGAGAAAGGGACACTGGCGGGCGTACCAACCGTGATGCCGGGCGTCTGGGGCAACCACCTCGGCATCATCGACCTGCACATGACCTGGAAAGAGGGTCGCTGGGAAGTGGCCTCCAGCCAGTCCCAGCTGCGCAAAATCGACAGCAGCGCCAGCAGCACCGAAGATCAGGCGGTAGTCGATCAGGTCATTGCCGAGCACGAGCAGGCCAACCAGTGGCTGGACGAGCCCCTAAGCAAGATCACCAAGCCAATCCACAGCTTCTTCGCGCTGGTGCAGGATGACCCCTCCATCCAGATCGTCAGCGACGCCCAGCTGTGGCACGCCAAGAAACTGCAACAGGATGGTCAGCTCAAGGAGAAATGGCCCATCCTCTCCGCCGCCGCGCCATTCCGTGGCGGTCGCAACGGCCCGACCGACTTCACCTATGTACCGGCTGGCAATATCTCCCTGCGCAACGTGGCCGACCTCTATGTTTACCCCAACACCCTGCAGGTGGTCGCCATCAATGGCGCGACCGTACAGGAGTGGCTGGAGAAGAGCGCCGTCCAGTTCAACAAGATCGATGCCGCCAGTACCGCTACCCAGTGGCTGGTGAACGAGAAGTACCGCACCTACAACTTCGACGTGATCGACGGGGTGAACTATCAGGTCGATGTGACCAAACCCGCCCGTTACGATGTGGATGGCAACAAGGTGAGCGACAGCTACCGCATCACCAACCTCACCTATCAGGGCAAGGCAATCGACCCGGCCCAGATGTTCTACGTGGTGACCAACAACTACCGCGCCAGTGGTGGTGGCAACTTCCCGGGCATCAACGCCAAGGTGATCGTCCATGAAGATCAGTTCGAAACCCGCGAAGTGCTCTCCGAATACCTCAAGGATCTGGCAGAGAAGAATCCGGCCGGTTTCGAGCCCCCGGCAGACAACAACTGGCAGCTGGCCCCCCTGCCCGCCAATCTGGATCTGCGCATCTACAGCTCGCCACGCAGCGAGGCGCAAGCCCTGACCGGCGGCAAGCTGAACTATGTGGAGACCCTGCCGCCCACCGATGCCAAACACCCCGGCTTTGGCGTCTACAAGCTGGTGCTGGCACCCTGAGCCTCAGGGTTAATCCGGCAATAACCTCTGCAACCCCCTCCTGATACGAGGGGGTTTTTGATGCTTCTGGCAGAGGGTTCTGCACCTGTAAGCCAGCCGCCACCCGCAGCAGTTCACGCAGCCCATTTATCCCTTCACGCCCTCATCCCCCTCTATCACACCATCCAGATCCCGGCTGGTCTGCCCCATCCCGCCCATAAAAAACAGGCCCACCGAAGTGGGCCTGCTGTTATCTGTGTGATCGGGAATATCGCGATAAAAGGCGCTACTCCCGCTCCTTCACATAGGGGGTGCCGAGCGCCTTCGGGGCCACCGCACGGCCGATAAAGCCAGCCAGCAGGAACACGGTCAAGATGTAGGGCAGTGCCTCGATGGCCTGCACCGGAATGGCGAAGCCACCGATGCTGACCCCTTGCAACCGGATGGCGACCGCATCGAGGAAGCCGAACAGCAGACAGGCTGCCATGGCATTCCAGGGGCGCCATTTACCGAACACCAGCGCCGCCAGTGCCATAAAGCCCTTGCCCGCACTCATGTTGGGGATGAACTGAGCCGTCTGGGCCACCGCCAGATAGGTACCACCGATACCGGCCAGCAGGCCGCCGATGAGGAGCGCGGTGTAGCGCATCCGCACCACCGAGATACCGGCGGTATCGACCGCTGCCGGTGCCTCGCCCACCGCCCGCAGCCGCAAACCGAAGCGGGTACGGAACATCACCCACCAGGCCAGCGGTACGCAAGCAAACGCCACGTATTCCAGCAGGGAGTGGCCGCTGAGCAGCTCGCTGTAAAGCTGGCCGATCACCGGCACATCCCACAGCTCCTTGGCATAGGGCAGATCGATGGGGGCGAAACGGGCATCACCGGAGAGCGCCGGAGTCTGGCCACCCTGATCGAACCAGTAACGACCCAGGGTCACTGTCAGACCGGCCGCCAGAATGTTGATGGCCATGCCGCTCACCACCTGATCACCGCGGTGGGTGATGGTGGCAAAGCCGTGCATCAGGGCAAACAGGATGGAGACACCCACCCCGGCCCCCAGACCTACCCAGGCAGAACCGGAGACCGCAGCCGCCGCGCCACTGGCGAACGCCGCCGCCAGCAGTTTGCCTTCCAGCGCGATATTGACCACCCCGGAGCGCTCGCAAAACATGCCCGCCATAGCGGCGAGAATGAGCGGCGGCGCGGTACGAATGGTCGCATCCAGCATCAGGATCAGAATTTCAAACATGATCAGACTCCTTTAGCTTGCGCGGCTGAGCGGTTGGCAAACGCCAGATAGAGCTGCTCGATGCGCGGACGCATCATGTGCTCAAGGGCGCCACAGAACAGGATCACCAGACCCTGCAACACCACCACGATGTTGCGGTCGACACCAAACTCGAAGCTGAGCTCGGCGCCCCCCTGATAGAGGAAACCGAACAGCAGGCTGGCGATGATGACGCCAACCGGATGGTTGCGCCCCATCAGCGCCACCGCGATACCGGTGAAGCCGAACCCTTCCACGAAGTTGAGCTTGATCTGGTGCAGCTCACCCTGCAGCACGTTGAGGGCAAAGAAGCCAGACAGCATGCCGGAGATCACCATCGCCAGGATCACCACCTTGGGATAGGAGATACCGGCGTAAGCGGAGGCGCTTTGGCTGGCGCCGACCGAGCGGATCTCGTAACCCCAGCGGGTGTGCCAGATAAAGACCCACACCAGCGCCGCACAGATCAGCGCCCAGAAGAAGCTGATATTGAGCGGGCTGTTGGGGATCTCCATCCCGAACAGGTTCGCCAGCCCGCTCATCTTGGGCAGCCAGCTTGCTTCGGCAAACACCTTGCTCTCGGTCGCCATCGAGCCGGGAGGCTTGAACACCTCCACCAGCAGATAGGCCATCAGCGAGGCGGCGATGAAGTTGAACATGATGGTAGTGATCACGATATGGCTGCCGCGCTTGGCTTGCAGCCAGGCCGGAATAAAGGCCCAGGCCGCACCGAACAGACCACCGGCAATGATGGAGAGCGGCAACAGCAGGGCAAACGGCAGCACATCGCCGAGCATCAGACAGACCAGACCCACACCGAGCCCACCGATATAGGCCTGCCCTTCACCACCGATATTGAACAAACCGGCGTGGAAGGCGACCGCCACCGACAGACCGGTAAAGATAAAGCCGGTTGCGTAGTAGAGGGTGAAGCCGACCCCTTCACCGGTGCCGAACGCGCCGTACCACATGATCTTGGCGGCATCGACCGGGTTGATATCGAGGTAGTAGAACAGAATGGCCGACACCAGGAAGGCCAGCAGGATGTTGACCGCAGACAAGACGCCTACGGAGACCCAGGCAGGAATACGTACTTGGCTCATCAGTGGGCCTCCTTGGCAACTTCGTCCGGCACTATGTTCGCCATCATCAGACCAATGGTGCGCTCATCCGCCTTGGCACCATCCAGCTCGCCGACGATGCGACCGTCGGCAATGACCAGGATCCGGTCAGCGAGGCTCATGATCTCGTCCAGCTCCACCGAGACCAGCAGCACCGCCTTGCCCTTGTCGCGCATGGCGATGATCTGCTGGTGGATATACTCGATGGCGCCGATGTCGACCCCGCGGGTCGGCTGGCCGATCAACAGCACATCCGGGTCCTGCTCCACTTCCCGGGCGATCACCAGTTTCTGCTGGTTGCCACCGGAGAAGTTGGCGGTCTTGTGATCGGGATGGGGCGGGCGCACGTCCCACTTTTCCATCTTGGCCTGACAATCCTGCTGGATCGCCTCCTTGTTCTGCAGCCAACCCTTGTTGTATTGCGGGCGGCGGTGATAACCGAGGATAAAGGCCTCTTTCGCCTCGAAGCGGTTGATCAGCCCCATCTTGTGGCGATCTTCCGGCACATGGCCGAGGCCGTAGTTGCGCACCAGCTCGGGATCGGCCGGGTGCTCCGCGCTCACCTTGTGCACGCCGCTGCGGCTGCTGATGGTGAAGCTGCCCTTGCTCGGCTTGAGAATGCCGCCAAGCAGACTGAGCAGTTCGGACTGACCGTTGCCGGAGACCCCGGCGATGCCGACCACCTCACCGGCCCGCACCTCGAAGCTGACCGATTTGACCCGCTCCACCTTGCTGGCGTCGACGTAGCTGAGCCCTTCGATCTTCAGCTTGGCTTCACCGGGCTGGGTTGGCCCCTTGTCGACCTTGAGGCGCACCTTGCGGCCCACCATCAGTTCGGCCAGCTGCTCCTTGTCGGTATCCTTGGTGGCGACGTGTGCCACCATCTCGCCACGGCGCATGATGGAGACCTGATCGGTAATGGCCAGGATCTCCCGCAGCTTGTGGGTGATAAGGATGATGGTCGCCCCCTGATCCCGCAGCTTTTTCAGCACCTCGAACAGGTGATCCGCCTCTTGCGGGGTCAGTACCCCGGTCGGCTCGTCGAGGATCAGGATGCGGGCGCCGCGATAGAGCGCCTTGAGAATTTCGACCCGCTGTTGCAAGCCAACCGGCAGATCTTCGACCTTCTCGTGCAGCGGCACGTCGAGGCCATAGTCTCGCGCCAGTTCGCCCAGCAACTTTTCGGCTGACGCCACGCTCTGCTGAAGGTGCCAGCCGTTCTCAGCGCCGAGGATGACGTTTTCCAATACGGTGAAGTTGTTGACCAGCATGAAGTGCTGGTGAACCATGCCCACCCCTGCGGCAATCGCATCTTGTGAGCCATGGGGTTTGAAAGGATTCCCGTCGATCAGCATCTCGCCTTTGTCGGCATGGTAGAAACCATAAATGATGCTCATCAGGGTGGACTTACCGGCGCCATTTTCGCCGACAATGCCGTGGATACTGCCTTTGCGAACCTTAAGGTCGATCAGCTTGTTGGCGTACACTTCGCCGAACCGCTTATCGATACCTCTTAATTCGATGGCATAGCGATCTGTCTGGTCCATGATGCAGCCCTGCGTTTCATGAAATAAGACTAAAAACCGGCCCGTGCGGGCCGGTGGTGCGTTGAGAGTCGTAGCAGCTATCTAATTAGTATTTGCAGGTGTTATCGCTCATGTAGTCATGAACCTTGACCTTGCCAGCGATGATTTCAGCCTTGATGGCATCTACCTTGGCTTTCATTTCCGGGGTGATCAGCTTCTCGTTGTCCTTGTCGAGCGCCCAATCCACACCGCCTTCGGCCAGACCCAGGTTCTTGATACCCGGCTTCCACTCGCCTTTGGCAGCGTCATCCCAGGTCTGGTAAGCGGCCAGCCCCACAGACTTGACCATGGAGGTCAGCATGGTGCCCGGTTGCAGGTGGTTCTGGTTGGAGTCCACACCGATGGCGAACTTGCCGCTGTCCTTGGCTGCCTGATAGACACCGATACCGGTACCGCCAGCTGCGGCGTAAACCACATCAGCGCCCTTGGCGAACTGGGACTTGGCCAGCTCGGCACCTTTGGCCGGGTCAGCAAACGCGGCCGGGGTAGAGCCCGCCATGTTCTGGAACACTTCGATCTTCGGATTGACGAACTTGGCACCCTGCTCGTAGCCGCACTGGAATTTGCGGATCAGCGGGATATCCATGCCGCCCACGAAGCCGACCTTGCCGCTCTTGGAAGCGATGGCAGCCAGTGCGCCCACCAGGAAGGAACCTTCATGCTCCTTGAAGATGACGGACTGGACGTTCGGCTTGTCGACCACCATGTCGATGATGGTGAACTGGGTTTTCGGGAATTCGGTCGCTACCTTCTCTACCGCAGAACCCATGTTGAAACCGACCGCCACGATCGGGCCGTTGCCACGGCTGGCCAGACGACGCAGACCCTGCTCGCGCTGGGCTTCGTTCTGGGGTTCAAACTCTTTGACCTTGACGCCCTTGTCCTTGTTGTAGAGCTCGACGCCGTTACGGAACACGGCTTCGTTGAATGATTTGTCATACTTGCCCGCGGTGTCATAAATGACGGCTGGCTCGGAAGCAGCCTGAGCAGAGAGAGCAGCGAGAGTGAGGGAGGCCACAGTGGCCAGCTTGAGCACTTTAGTCACGATCGTATCCTTGATTGTTATTAAGTGAGGGAACTTGCTTGCCTGTCAGAGCAGGCTATCTAGCACGCAGGCTTACTCTAAGTCAGCCCCGATGCGGGTCAAGCAAATGATAAGGGAAAAACGTTTGCGTTAACGGTTTGAATTCTAAGCAAATAACCTTATAAGCAGTTGTTTTTTAGCTACTTTTCAGTTTTTTATGCTAACAACCAAAAGACCCAAACGACATTTCTCTTATTGTTCAGCAAGTTACTGTAAACCGTTTTCCCCTCTTATTCATCCAGCCCCCCGGCAAGCCCGTGATCCGGCTCGCAAAATCCCCACAAACCGCGCGAGCAAGGATTGGCTACAGCTGGAGACCTCCCCGCCCTCCTCTCTCTGCGCCAGCCAAAAATGGCCGCATCGGCACCCCCGTAAGCCCCCATCTCGCCCCTCCCCCCGAGTTTGGATTTGGTCTGGCAGGGGGATGGCCGTATAATCCCCGC